>CAYOZX010000051.1:0-512 GCA_964408515.1 uncultured Acidobacteriaceae bacterium
CGGCGTTCCTGGCTCTATCAGTTTTTGATCGTTCTTGGTTGTCTAATACTGTCTACTGCAGACAGCTGCACTCCACCGGCCAATTGTGTGGGTTGCTAAGGCGTTGCAATTGCTGGGAATGCAGCAGCAAGAGACTGAGAAGTGGGGACATTCTGTCCCACATGCGAGCCAGGCGTCGGACAACTTGTCCCTTCAAGACATTAGGGCCGCCAGTTGGTCGCCATCTGCTCGGGCGAACGACAAGAGGGCACCAGCCCCCTCAGCCGCTGTCGTCGCCATAGTGTTTGCGCACCGGGATTCCGAAGATTACCAATGTAACTAGCCCTTCACCCCTTCACTCGCCCACCAAAATCAGCCTGAGTCCGAGCGCAAGTCTCCGCGCGTTCTTGGAGAGATCGCCGCGAGCTCACCTCTCTCCCGGCCACCACTTCGCACGCTTGAGTTAACCTGCTATTATGTGGCTTACTTAACGATGGTTAATTCAAGCGCTTCCTTGAGGGCTGTGAACTATG
>CAYOZX010000051.1:522-8873 GCA_964408515.1 uncultured Acidobacteriaceae bacterium
CCGGCTGGCCGCCCGGTGACTTCGTTTGGCCTCTCTCCCGCTCACACTTGCAGTTTGAGTTAACGTACAATTATGCGGTTTACTTAACCATGGTTAATTCAAGCGCGTCCTTGAGGGCTGTGAAATCTGCCATGAGGCTGGTTGCGTCTGTGTTGCTGGGCGCGACGGGACTGGCCCAGCAGGCATCCGCACCGCCGCCCCAGCCCGGCATTCAGGACAACAGCTTCCTGGTGGAAGAAGCCTACAACCAGAACTTCGGAGTGGTGCAGCACATTTCCAGCTTCACCCGCTTCTTTGACAGCAAGGACTGGGTCTACACCTTCACTCAGGAATGGCCCGTGCCGGGCGACGCTCGCCATCAGCTCAGTTACACCCTGGCGGCTCTGCATGCCAGCGCGTTTACCGGTTCTGGCGCCGGTTTCGGCGATCTCGCGTTGAACTACCGCTATCAAGTAGTGGGAAATGGCGAGGCCCGGGTTGCGTTGGCTCCCCGCCTCAGCCTGATATTCCCCACGGGCGATTCCGTCGCGGGACGTGGGGCCGGCAGTTTTGGGTTGCAGACCGATCTTCCTCTGAGTGTGGTCGTCAACCAGAAGCTGGTCACTCACTGGAATGCCGGGGCGACATTCTTTCCCCGGGCGCAGGATGCCGGGGGCGACCGCGCCGCGACCGCCGGCTACAATCTTGGCCAAAGCTTCATCTGGCTGGCCAAGCCTCGCTTCAACGTGATGCTGGAAACCGTCTTTGCCAGGTCCCAGGCGGTAGTCGGTCGGGACCATACCGAGTGGACGAGCACGCTATTACTAAGTCCCGGGGTGCGCTGGGCTTACAACTTCAAGAATGGCCTGCAGATCGTCCCCGGAATCGCCGTGCCGCTGGGCGTGGGGCCAAGCTACGGTGAGAAAGCGATCCTGCTCTACCTCAGCTTCGAACACCCGTTTCGCAAGATACCGAAGCGGTAGAGATCATCACTTGATCTTCGTCGCGATGACCTCAAGCTGGTATTGACGCTTCGAATTGGGATCGTCGACCGCACCGATGATCGTGGGTTTGTCGAAGATCAGCACCGTGCTGCCGCTGATAACCATCTGGCGCAGCAGGGGATGCCCACCCCGGGCGCTCTGGTCGGGAACCGCAAAGTTGGTGATCTCGGTGGTTACGCTCAGGATGGGCGCGTCCTCTTTGCCGTACATTCGCGAACGGATATTAGTTCCCACGTCAAGATATTGGAAGCTGCCTTGCTCACCCTCAACCGGCACGCGGGTACCGATTTTGAGTTCCCTCTCAATGCCGCCTGTCAGATTCATGGAATAGTGCCGCACGTTGATCTTTTTTCCGTCTTCGAGTTCATTGATGGAAAACTCCAGACGGCAGGCCGATTCCCGTTTTTCGGAGTCCTGGCCCTGATTCTGGGCCCGGCTCGTCAAGGATGCACTGCAGAACACCGCGGACACGACCAATACTGACCAGATTCTTCGCATGTGATCTCTCCTTAAATTCGCAGCTAGGGCTGCAGGTCCTGGAGTTGCTCGCTCGATGGAGATTCCTTCGCAAGCTGCGCCAACTCCTGCCTCCGCAGTTCTGCTCGGGCCCTCGCCACCATCACCGCTTCGTGGTGGCGTTCGCGAACATAGCGGATGAGCATCTCCTCCTGCTCGCTTAACGGGGCCGGGGAGGGGAATTGCTCGAGCCGCGGCTCGATGGGTTTTCGAGCAGCAGACTGCTGAAACCGGTTATGGATCGCCGGTTTCGGCTTGGAATTCGGTTCAGCGGCAGACATCGCTGGCGGCAGGATTCGTGGCCCAGTGTTTGCAATGGAAGCCTCAGGGGCAGAGGTCCCGGCTGTAGAACCGGCCTTCCGCATCATGAACAAACCGAGCGCAGCAATGGCGCCGAGCGCAAGCATAGCGGCAGCCAAACGCCATCCCCAACCCTGAACGGCCGATCGTTCGCGTTCTACGGTTATGCGGGCAAGAACCCGGCGTTCCAAGCCCGGCGGAGGTTCGGCATGGCCGTATTTTGTGAGTAATTCGCCAAGTCTGGCATCGTCGAAATGTCTGTTCTCAAATTTCATATCTTTTCCGCAAGCAATCGCGTCAGCTTGTTCCGCAGGATCTGCCGCGCGCGAAATAACCTCGAGCGTATGGCCGCCTCACTGGTGGCGAGGGTGGCGGCAATGTCGAACACCGACATCTCCTCCAACGTGGACAGAACCAGAGGCTCCTGCAGTTTTCGGGGAAGCCGCGCAATCAACTGTTGCAGCACATTTGTCAGTTCGGCGCTCAGCAACTCCTCGTCTGCCGCTTGATTTCTGGCTTGAAGCTGTGCCGCCATGGCGCTCACGTCTTCCAGCCCGATTTCATTGCCTTTCCTCTTTCTCTCAACCGCTACGCGCCAGGCAACCCGGGCCAACCATCTTCGCGGATCGTCAACTGCCGCGAGCTTCCTCCTGGCCCGCAAAACACGAACGAAGGTTTCCTGAGTCGCATCCTCAGCATCTTGGTGGTTGCGCAGAACAGAGTATGCAATCCGATAGACCAGGCGGGCATGCTCTCGAACCGCGAGTTCAAGCTGATCCTCCCCGGTCTGAGCCACTACCATGGCCTCGCTCACGACCTGCCCTGTCACGTGTTGGCGTCCCTCAAACATGAAGACCGCTGTTAGCGGCGAATTGTTCGTAATTATTTTACGGAGGGACGAAAGAGTCTGGAAGTGCGCGACTCGCTCGTCGATATTTCAGGAGAGAGGGCTGTGGAAGTCAGTCAGAATCCTACGAACACGGGCTCCGGCTCCAGGTGAATGCCCCAGAGTTGTTCCACGCGCTGTTGGATGTGATCCTTCATGGCCACAATGTCAGCCGCGGTGGCCTCGCCCCGGTTCACGATGGCGAGAGCATGTTTGCGTGAGATTCCGGCGCGGCCGCTGTTGTAACCCTTGCTGAAACCCGAGTGTTCCACCAGCCACGCGGCCGAGACTTTCCTCTGCGCTTCCAGGGCGGGATAGCTGGGAATCTGCAGACCCTTAGCGGCCGCCTTGCGGGTAAGCTCCTCGTAGCGATCGGCGGCGAGCACGGGATTCTTGAAGAACGAACCGGCGCTGCGGCAGTCTTCGTCGCCGGGGGTGATGAGCATGGCTTTGGAGGCGCGGATGCGGCGGACAGCCTCACGAACGTCGGCCAGAGTCGGTCTTTCCTGCCAGCCGTAAAAGTGCTTTTTGAGATCGGCATACTGGACTCGGGCCTCGCCGCCCCGCACCAGGGCATAGGTCACGCGCAGGATGATGTAGCGTCCGCGTTCGCTGGTGTTGAAGATGCTGGTGCGATAGCGGAATCCGCAGGCCTCGGCACACAGTTCGTGGATCTGGCCATCGCGCAAGTCCAGCGCCATCACCGAAGCGATGGTTTCAGCGACTTCCTGGCCGTACGCGCCCACGTTTTGGACCGGGGTGCCCCCCACGCTGCCGGGAATGCCGCTGAGACATTCCACGCCGGCGCAGTTTCCGGCCACCGCCCGGGCGACAAAGCGGTCCCACTCTTCGCCGGCACCGACTTCGAAAAGAGTCCTGCCGTTCTGCTCGCGTTCATCCACACCGGAAGTCGCTACCTTAAGGACCAAACCGGGCCAACCGGCATCGGAGACAACGAGATTGCTGCCGCCGCCGAGCACGAACAGGAGCAGGTTCTGGGAAGCAGCAAAGCGGACGGCCTCGTTCACCTCGGCGGGGGTGCGGGCCTCGGTAAAGTATCGCGCCGGCCCGCCCACCTTGATGGTGGTTAGCGGCGCCAGAAGCACATTTTCCTGGATGATCATGACAGCGCGATTTCACCCACTATATACGACGAACGAAAACAGCCTCACCGTCCAGCTCAGTACCTTGGGACGTAGCCTGCTGTGACTTGCGCGAGCTCACCAAGTCTCAGGCATGAGGTGTATTACAATAACCGCCGAGGAGAAAGCATGTATCCGGAGATCATGGTGATTCCGATGCGCGAGGAGTTGACTCGCCTCGGGATCCGCGAATTGCGCACTGCTGCCGAAGTTGATCAGGCCCTCGCGGCCCAATCGGGAACCACCATGGTGGTGGTGAATTCGATTTGCGGATGCGCCGCAGGTCGCATGCGTCCGGCAGTGCGCGCGGCTCTGCAGAACACCCACCGCCCCGACAGGTTGTTCACGGTCTTCGCCGGCCAGGACACAGACGCCACCGAGCGCGCCCGGTCGTACTTTGTCGGTTACCCTCCATCTTCGCCGTCGATCGCGCTGCTGCGCGACGGCAAACTGGTCCACATGATGCAGCGCAGCGATATCGAACATCGCGAAGCCTCTGACATTGCCGCCGAACTGAGACGCGTCTTCGATAAGTTCTGCGTCAAACCAGTGGCGGTGGGGTAGCATTCCCCCGATAGGAAGCGAAAGCGAGGACGCGGCCATCGATTGCCGTCAGCGCTTCCGCGAGCGTGATGCCCGAACCGCGCGGAACGTCATCTCTTGCGCCCGGCTGCCGGTGCGCCGTTTCCAGGCAAGGAATAGCGCCGCATAGTTTTGCGTGATGTAAGACGCGCGACTGATTCCCAGCCGGCGCGCAGTACGATCAATCCAGCGTGGCGGCCCCTCAATCTCGCCGAAACAGCCGATGGGCGTCTCGTCAATCACCACCTGCCCATGGCCATCGCTCCAGGCCGCCCGAAATTTCTCGTAGCGGAAGGCGGGGAGGTAACCGAGGGCGAGGAGGATCTTCTTCAACTTGCCGCCGTCGGCGATCCTGGTCTCGGTCTCAATGCGCGTCTTGTGGCGACCTCTCTTGCCCTTTGCCTTGTGGGTCAACCACCACCCGGAACCGTACTTGCGCAAGCGCAGCAGTTCGCCGCGCCGGAACAACGCTTCTTCAGGGAGGTCAAACAGAGTATTTTGTTCCCGGGCGCGCGGGGTTACCCTGCGGAATCCTGCCGTGCGCAAGCGGCGGGCGAGCGCGCGAGGACTTTCCACGGCGAACTTGACTTCAACTTCAACGTGCGGCATGGCGACCAGTATAGGGAGTCCAGGCTCAACCGAAGTCAGGAAAAGGTCGGCAGTTTCACCAAATCGTCGCGCGGCACCGACTCGGTGGGATTGCCGCCTTTTCGCCATGCGGCCAATCCGCCTACAATCACGAAGGCGTTGAATCCCTGCTCCCGCAGCATGTGCGCCACCCGGGCGCTGGTAGCTTCGCGAGCTCAAGTGCAGTAGACATAGATGTCCCTGTCCTTGGTGAGAGTCTTGATCTCCTCCGAGAGGTTATTGGGCTCCAGGCGAATGGATCCCTTGATGCGCGCCGCCCCCGGATCATAGTAACCATGGCTGCGCACATCCATGATGAGGAGCTTTTCCCTGTCCTCCGAAGCCAGCTTGCGGGCGAGTTCCTCCACCTGGACCCTTGGAACCACGCGGTAGACCGCGTGTTTGCGGTATAAGCGGATACGATAGGCTACGTAGAATCCCGCCGCGATGAGCGTGACTGCCTCAACTGCCCGGCCGGCGGACTGAAATCCCCGGATCAACGAAGCCAGAAAGTCGCGCGCCAGAAAACCCAGGGCCGCGTAGGCGGAGGCGTACAGAGATGCTCCCGCCAAGTCGAGACGGAAGAAGTGGTCCCAGCGCATGCGCATGCTGCCCGCCAGGGGCGGCGCCATGGTGTTGACCCCCGGAATGAACTTGGCGATCAGGAGCGTGATCTTGCCCCGCTTATAGAAGGATTCGGCCGAGCGCAGGATGCAGGTTTCGGGATTCACCGAGAGTTTGCAGAGGAAGCCGAGCAGGTTCCATCCCATGTGCCGTCCCAGGATGAACAGCAGCGAGTCTCCCACCATCATGGCGCATATCGCTACCAGGAGAGTCTTGAGCAGGCTCAAGGCGCCTGTTGCCGCGGCTGCGCCTGCCGCCACCAGAGCCACTGCCGCCGGCACCGGCAGTCCCAGCGCTTCGCTGAGAACGGCAAAGAAAACCAGCACGTAGCCATGCCGGGCGATGAGTGAGAGAAGAGGTTCCATCCTTCAACCGCGCGCAGTTGGGACAGTATAAAGAAAATGACCGGCTTCTGCCGGGCGCTCCGGGCGCAAACCCACAGGCGGCCGGGTCCACGATCACGATATGCAGTACGTTCGTGGCCGGGGAACGGATTTTTTCGTACCATCGGACATATCTCAGCGGAGGAGCAATCACCGATGTTATCGAGGAAGAAAGCGAAGCGCAGCTTCATCAATCTGCCGCGTGCGGCGGCGTTGCCGTTCAGCGATGCCGTGCTGGTGGGGGACACTTTGTACCTTTCAGGACGCATTGGCATTGACCCCGTGACCGGTATGGCGCCGGAAAGCATCGACGACGAAATGAAGCTGCTCTTCGATGGCTTTGAAGCTGTGCTGGCCAAGGCCCGAATGAGCATGAATGATCTCGTCTGGGTACAGATTTTCTGTCCCGACATTTCTTTGTGGGAGCGATTCAATGAGTCTTACCGGAGACGGTTCTCCCGGAATCTGCCGGCGCGGGCTTTCATCGGGTCTGGTCCGCTGCTGAAAGGCGGAAGGTTCGAGATGATGGGGATCGCCGTGCGAGACTAGCCGCAGGGTCTTCCCGTTGCCGAATGGTTACTTTTCTCTGGCGGTCACAAACTCCGGCATGCGCAGCAGCACCCCTTTGATCTCGTTGTCGGGGAAGCTGCAGATGGCATTGCGCGCCAGGGCGGCGTACTGGGCGGCACGGTCATACGCGGCCTCCAGCGAGCCATAGCGTTCGAGAATGTTAGTGATTTCTTTGTGGGTCACGCTGTCGAAGGCACGTTCCCGCAAGACCGTCTCGATGCCTTCGCGCTCGCGCGGTGTGCACCTGCCCAGGGCATGTATGACCGCCATCGTGACTTTGCCTTCCCGGAGATCGCTGGCTACCGGCTTCCCCAGCACGCTCTCGGAGGCGGTGAGATCCAGCACATCATCCACGATCTGGAAGGCCATGCCCAGGTCGCGACCGTATTGCGCCAGGCTCTCTTCCTGCTCGGTCGCGGCTCCGCCCAGGATGCCGCCTAACCGCATGCAGACGGAGAACAGGCAGGCGGTCTTGCGGTAAATGAGGTCGAAGTGTTCTTCGAGAGAAACAAGTTTGCCCAGCTTTTCCATCTGCAGCAGTTCGCCTTCAACCATCTGCTGGGTCAGATCAATCAGGGCATCGAGAATGCGAAAGTTGCGTTCCTGTACCGCAACCTTGAAGGCCTGCATGTACAGCCAGTCCCCGGCCAGCACACACTTGGAGTTTCCCCACTGGGTATTGGCTGCCGGCCGCCCCCGGCGGGTCTGGGCCTCGTCGATGATGTCATCGTGCACCAGCGTCGCGGTGTGAATAATTTCCACCACCGCGCCCAGCTTGACGGCGCCTCGCCCCTGATAGTCGAAAAGTTTCGAGGACAGCAGCAGAAGTGCGGGCCGTATGCGCTTGCCGCCACCGGCGCGCAGATATTCGCCGATTTCGGTGATGGCCTGGACTCCGGCCACCGTGTCGCGGCCAAACTCGCGCTCGATAGCGGCCAGGTCGTCGCGCAAAAGCTCAAAGATCTCTCTCCCGTTGATGGCGGCGGGCGTGCTCATGGCAGGGTGTCCCGATGGAGAGCACGGCCGGCGCGACTCCGGCTCGTCGAGCGTAGCCGGGTCCGCTCCGGGTATGAGCCCGGGCCGGGCGCGGCGCCGGATTGAACTGAAAGGACCCGCATTGTGCGCTAACGGTTCGCCTCCGTGGCGAACTCTAGTTGGTCCGGTAATTCGTAAACTGCATGTCAATCCCGAAGTCGTGCTGGCGCAGCATGGCAATGATTTCCTGCAGGGAATCGCGGTCCTTCCCGCTCACTCGCACCAGATCGCCCTGGATCGAAGCCTGCACCTTCTTTTTGGAGGTCTTGATCAACTTCACGATGTCCCTGGCCTTTTCGATGGGGATGCCCTGCTGCATGGTGATCTTCTGCTTGGCCGCGCCCCCCAGCGAGGACTCCACTGCGCCGTGAGTGAGGGCCTTCAGCGGCACACCGCGCTTGGCCAGCTTCTGTTGCAGAATGTCATTCACCGCCCGGAGTTTGAATTCGTCCAGAGAATGCAGGACGATGCCCTCGTTGCCTTCAAGCTCAATATTCGACTTGGAATCTTTCAGGTCGAAGCGAGTGTGTATCTCCTTCAGCGCCTGCTGGATGGCGTTGGAGACCTCTTGCAGGCTGACTTTGCTGACCACGTCAAAACTGTTTTCCGGCATGGGCGAAGCGCTCTCTGCGCACTTGGGCTGTAACCTTTGAGGGTATCAGAAGAAGGGATTTTGCGCCGCTCTTGCCGGATAACTAACCTC
>CAYOZX010000051.1:8973-16194 GCA_964408515.1 uncultured Acidobacteriaceae bacterium
GCCGATGGAGACAAGCGAAAGAAGTTGCAGAAGTTGACCGCCGTCCGGTTTCCCATCTCGTCGGTTGAGAAACCCCGCAATTCGCCTAGTTGACGCGCTACTTCCTTCACAAAAGCCGGTTCATTACGTTTGCCACGGTGGGGAACCGGGGCCAGGAAGGGCGAGTCAGTCTCGATCAGGATGCGTTCCAGGGGAACCAGTTTTGCGACCTCCCGAATTTGCTGTGCCTTGGGAAAGGTAATGTTGCCGGCGAAGGAAATCATGAACCCCAAATTCAGGGCCCGCTTCGCGTAAGACCACGTCCCCGTAAAGCAGTGCAGAATGCCACCCAAGCCGGTGGACTTCCAACGCTGTTCAAGAAGGTCAAGACAATCGCCCCAGGCGTCCTCACTACTTTCGGACGGACGGCAGTGGATGACGATGGGAAGCTTCCTCGCTTGCGCGAGCTCCAACTGTTTCAGAAACACCTGTTGTTGCGTTTCCCGAGGGGAGTGATTGTAGAAGTAGTCGAGACCGATCTCGCCCCAGGCGATGACTTTGGGCCGCAGGGCCAGTTGCTCCAGCTCCAGAAAATCCCTCTCGCTCGCCAGCCTGGCCTCATGGGGGTGGATGCCGATCGTCGCATAGATGAATTCGTACTTCTCTGCCAGCTGAACGCCGCAATCGAGGGAACCGGGCCCGGTCCCGCTGCCGATGGCGACGACTTTTTCAATCCCGGCTTCGCGCGCCCGGGCGATCATCTGCTCGCGGTCGGCGTCGAACTGCTCCATTTCGAGATGAGCATGGGTGTCGATGAACACAGAAGCCAGCCGTCAAAAGAACGGACCGCGGTGGTTACTTCAGTCGCGTTCCCAGGGGCACATCCTCCAGAAAGCCGGCCAGGATGGGCTTCCCCCCTTCGGGCGAAGCCGCCACGATCATGCCGTTGGATTCCAGGCCCCGGAGCTTGCGCGGCGCGAGGTTGGCAACGATTACCACTTTGCGCCCGACGAGCGTCTCCGGCGCGTAGGCCTCGGCAATCCCCGCCACGATTTGCCTGACCTCGTTGCCCAGGTCTACTTCCAGGCGTAACAGCTTGTCGGCCCCTTTTACTTTTTCTGCGACCTTCACTTGGGCCACACGCAACTCGATCTTGGCAAAGTCGTCGATGCTGATTTTGCCGTCCGGCGCGGCTGGCATGGGCTTCACAGGACCCGGCGCTTGAGTTACGGGCGTTCCTTTCTGTTCCACGACGGCGGCCGAGCCACGTCCCTGTTCTTCCATTTCCTGCATCCTTTCGATAGCGGATTTATCGGCGCGCGGAAACACGGGCTGAACGTCTCCCACCTTCGTCCCCAGCGTGAGTTGTCCCCATCGCAGGCTGGACAGAGGGAATCTCCGTATGTCGCCGAGGCCGAGCTGAGCCCAGATCTTGGCGGTTGCGTCGGGGATCACAGGATGCGCCAGAGCGGTCACAATCCGCAAGGCTTCAGCGCTGGTGTAGAGAATCGTCGCCAGGCGCGAGCGGCTTTCGTCGTCCTGCTTCTCGCCCAGAGCCCAGGGCTGATTTTCCACCAAGTACTTGTCCACCGCCGCGACCAGCGCCCAGGCGGTTTCCAAAGCGCGCGAAAACTGCCATTGCTCGAACAGTGCGTGGAAGTCCCCAATCGTCCTGCTCGCGGCGTCAACCATTGCGCCTTCTTCCCTGGACTGCATGGCGGAATGCGACGGGTAGGGCACCTGGCCGCTGAAGTAACGTGTGATCATGGTCAGCGTGCGGCTGGCCAGATTGCCCAACCCGTTAGCCAGGTCGGCGTTGTAGCGCTGCACCAGCGCGTCAAACGAAAACGAGCCGTCCTGTCCAAAGACAATTTCGCGAAGCAGGAAGTAGCGCAGGGCGTCAGCGCCCAGGACATCGAGAATGGTCTCGGCGCGCACGATATTTCCCCGCGACTTCGACATCTTGTTTTCTTCAAACAGCAGCCAGCCGTGCGCCATGATTCCCTGCGGCAAGGGCGCCTCCGCCGCCATCAGGAGAGCGGGCCAATAGACGCAATGAAAGCGCACGATCTCTTTGCCGATCATCTGCAGATCGGCGGGCCAGAACTTCTCATATTTCTCGCCATCGTCCGACCCGTACCCCAGAGCGGTGATGTAGTTGGCCAGCGCGTCCAGCCAGACGTAGATCACGTGCCTGGGATCGTCGGGGACGGGAATCCCCCAGGAAAGCGTGCTGCGGCTCACGGATAGATCGCGCAGGCCGGAACGCACAAACGACAGCACCTCATTGCGCCGCGTCTCGGGGCGGATGAAGTCAGGTTGTGCGGTGTAAAGCTGAAGGAGCTTGTCCTGAAACGCAGAGAGCTTGAAGAAGTAGTTCTCTTCTTGCACGGTCTCGGTAGGACGCCCGCATTCGGGACAGGGGGAGCCGGGCCCGGCTGCATCCACGTAAAGCTCATCGAACACACAATACTGGCCGGTATAGTGACCTTTGTAGATGTAACCCTTGTCGCGCAGACGCCGCCACAACGCCTGCACGCCGAGTTTGTGGCGCTCGGACGTAGTGCGGATAAAGTCATCGTAAGTCAGCCCCATCCGATCCCAGAGGGCGCGAAACTGGGCGGAGACTTCGTCCGTGAGTTGCTGCGGCGTTTTACCCGCGGCCTGGGCGGCGCGCTCGATCTTCTGCCCGTGCTCGTCAGTGCCGGTCAGGAAATAGGTGTCAAAGCCCATCATGCGCTGCCGGCGCGCAATCGTATCGCACGCAATCGTGGTGTAAGCGTGCCCAATGTGGGGGCGGGCGTTCACGTAATAGATCGGCGTCGTGATGTAGAACTTCTGGCTCATTCCTGCATGCTCGTTGTCAGGTTTTGGAGAGCGTACTACGGCTTGGCTTTGCTGTCCGCATAGCCCTGCATGGCTTCCTGCATGACGCTCTTCAAGGGCACGTGATGCTCGGCCGCGAGCCGGCGGCAATCTTCATACTCCGGGGCGTAATTGGTGACGGTGCCGTTCATGCTCGCGACTTTAAGGCGAACGTCACCCCACTGTGTGTTCACCGTGATCCACTTGCGCGCCAGCACCTGACGGCTCTCCTCGCGCCGCCGCACGCCGAGGGTCGAGGTTTCTGTAAAGATAATCTGAGCAAGGCGGCCGGCATCCTCCGGCCTGGCCAGCACCGTCAAGAGCATTCCCGGACGGTTCTTCTTCATCTGCACTGGGACGGCAAACGTATCCAAAGCGCCAGCTTCGAGCAGGCGCTCCATGACATAGCCGAACACTTGCGGGTTCAGGTCATCGAGGGTGGCCTCGAGCACGCTGATGGCCTCCTGCCAGGTGGCTGGAGCGAATCCCGGCTGCGCCTCACCTATCGTCAGGCGGACCACATTCGGATGGGCAGGCAGATCGCGCGAGCCGGCGCCATAACCGGATTTTTCAATGGTCAGGGCGGGAAACGGCGCGAAGCGCTTCACCAGATGCTTCACCAGCGCCGCGCCCGTCGGGGTGACCAGCTCCAGGTCAACCCCGGAAGAATAAACCGGCACGCCCCGCAGAAGTTCCATAGTGGCGGGCGCCGGCACAGGGAGGACCCCATGGGCGCACTTCACGGTTCCGCCTCCCACGTTCAGAGGCGAGCACACGAGTTCCTCGATACCCAAGGCTTCCACGCCCACGGCCGCGCAGACAATATCAACCATGGCATCGACCGCGCCCACTTCATGAAAGTGCACTTGCTCAACATCGCAGTGGTGAATTTTTGCTTCCGCTGTGCCCAGGATTTCGAACACCGCGATGGCAGTCTTCTTCGCGCCTTCGCTGATTCCGGCTCTGCCAATCAGTGCCCGGATTTCCGTCAGACCACGGCCGTGTCCTTGATCCTGGGGTGCAGACGCGCGAGGAGTTTCACGCGTCTGGCTGTAATTGTGCTCCTTCAAGTCGACCGGGCCATGGTGATCGTGAGCATGTTGACCGTGTTGGCCGGGCTCGTGTTTGTGGCCCTGTTGTTCCCAGTAAACCTCGCGGGGCAATTCCTTCTCGCCATGCACGAAAACGTCGACCTTGGTGGCGGCAATTCCGCTGCGCTTGACTTTTGAGGCTTCCAGACGCGCGCCGACGTCGAGGGCCGCCACTGTTTCCTCAAACAGCCTGACCGGGACCCCGGCATCGAGGAGCGCGCCGAGAAACATGTCGCCGCTCATGCCGGAGAAACAGTCGAGGTAAGCGATGCGCATAGAAGGTCACTCACCGGCCGCTCGTCGCTGACAGCCTGGCGCTGGCGGGATGGGATCTGACCCGGACGGGGCGACGGCAAACGACAAGCTTCATCATAGGGAAGGCCGGATTTGCCGTCAAACCTTGCATCTGCGGGCAGTTTGCTACAATCACTCTTTTCTTCAACAGCTTAGGGGAACTTCTTGTACCGCCATCTGGAACGCCGGCTGGCCCAGCACGTGCGCGACCACATTCGCCACGCCTATGCCGTCGAGCTGGACAAAATTGTCGTCGAACAACCCCCCAAAGTGGATTTCGGCGAATACGCTCTGCCGCTGGCCTTTGAGCTGGCGAAGAAACTGCGCAAGCCTCCCCGCAAAATTGCGGAAGAAATTGCCGCTGCCATCGCACCCCTGGAAGGCTTCGAGAAGGTGGAACTCGCCGGCGCCGGCTATCTCAATGCGCGCGTTCAACGTGGGACGCTGGCGGCTGTGCTGGCGGCGGATCACAATCCACGTGCCGAAGCTCCCTGCGGGAAGATTTTAGTCGAGCACTCGAGTATCAATCCCAACAAGGCGGCGCACGTGGGCCACCTGCGTAACGCCATTCTGGGAGACACCTTCGTCCGTCTGCTGCGTTTCGCGGGACGCGAAGTGGATATCCAGAACTACATTGACAACACCGGCGTGCAGGTCGCCGACGTCGTAGTCGGGTTTACCAGCCTGGAAAAGAAGTTACGGCCAGAAGTCGAGCAACTGATCCGTGGCCCACGCTTCGACTACTACTGCTGGGACCTCTACGCGCGCGTCTCGCAATGGTATGCGCAGGGTGAGCAGAACCTGCAGGCTCGCCAACAGGTCTTGCATGAGATCGAGCAGGGCAACAACGAAACTGCCGCTCTCGCCGACCTGATTTCCACCGCCGTCCTGCGCCGGCATCTCGAAACCATGGACCGGCTCGACATCGAATACGACTTCCTGCCGCGGGAGAGCGAGATTCTTCACCTGCATTTCTGGGATGCCGCCTTTGCCAAGCTCCAAGCAGGCGGCGTGCTCTACTTCGAGACGGAAGGGAAAAATAAGGGCTGTTGGGTCATGAAGCGGGTGGGAATTTCAACCCCTGAGGCCCAGGATGCAAGAAAAGGGGTAGGAAAGCGGGCGTCTGGCGAGGAAGGGCTCGCCGAAGAAGATCAGAAAGTCATCGTCCGTTCCAACGGAACCGTCGGTTATGTCGGCAAGGATATCGCCTATCATCTATGGAAGTTTGGCCTCCTGGGCCGGGATTTTGGCTATCGCAAGTTCTATCGTTATCCCAACGGACACGACTGCTGGATTTCGGTCCCCGTGGGTGCGCTCGAGCATCCTCACTTCGGCGATGTGGCTGAAATCTACAACGTGATCGACGCCCGGCAGTCCGAAGCGCAGAATACTGTGATCGAAGCCCTGCGGGAGATGGGATATAACCAGCAGGCGGATCACTACACGCACTTCTCTTACGAAATGGTCGCGCTCACCCCGCGCTGCGCCGCCGAGTTGGGTTACGAGCTCTCGGAAGAAGACAAGGGTCGCGCCTACATCGAGGTTTCCGGTCGGAAAGGATTTGGGGTCAAGGCCGACGACCTGCTGGATGCGCTGGTCGCCTCCGCGCAGAAGGAGGTCGATAGCCGCCATCCACAACTCAGCCCGGCGGAGCGTTCGAAGATTGCTGTCCAGATCGCGGTCGGCGCCTTGCGCTATTTCATGTTGAAGTTCACCAAGTCCTCGGTGATCGCCTTCGACTTCAAGGAAGCATTGAGCTTCGAGGGAGAGACCGGACCCTACGTTCAGTACGCCGTGGTGCGCGCCACCAACATCTTTCGCAAAGGCGGGCTGGACCCCGATAAATGTGGTTCCCAAGACCGGGGAAGGATCTCACCGGCGGAGGTGGAGAAATACTTTACCGGTCAGGACGGCAATCAGATCTGGGAACTCTGGCTGGCGGCGGCCAAGACGTCTTATGTGGTTGAACAGTGCATTGCGACCGCGGAACCCGCTTATCTCGCCCGGCATGCCTTCCAGCTCGCGCAGCTCTTCAACACGTTTTACCATCGCTACCCGATTCTGAGCGAAAGCGACGCAGGCCGGAAGGATTTTCTGCTGGCCACGGTGCGGGTCGTTCGCCGGGAACTCATCCGCGTTCTTGCGCTGATGGGAATCTCTGTGCCTCCAGTGATGTGAACACCAGGGGTCCAGGCGGGTTCGTTTTGGGCGAACCCGGAGAACATGGCGTCTGGCATCCTTGCCCGGGGAACCGCATGTAACCGGGTAGCGATGACCGTCGTGATCTGTGCTCCCCTTCAGCCACTCCGGAAGTGCTTCTGCAGCAATTGCTCTTCCCGCCAAAGTAATAACTAAAGTACCCGCCCGTAACTTTACCGCGGCCAGCAATGACCCTAGACTGCGACCATGCATTCTTGGGAGGGAGATCCGCGTCCCGAGGTGGCCCCGGAATTTGGCGCCCAGCGTTCGAGCGTGAGCCGGCAGATGGATCACTCCATTGATCCGCGGGCCGGAAGCTGGCGCATTCTGTTGGCGATCACGGTCGGCATTCTGCTGGCGGTCGTCTTTGTCACAGGCAGCGCACGCGCCGCCTTTGAGCGGATCAGCCGCTTCCTGCCCATTCCAGGCAAAGCCCCCGAAGCTTCTGCCATGCGGCTCTCCGAGCACGATCTTGAGAGCCTGGACCGGAGGACGCCGCAGGAACAGGCAGAACTCCTGCTGGATCGCGCCGCGAACCACTATCAGGGAGCCAACGAACAGATCGCCGCCCGGGCGGAAAGCTGGTGGGGGAATCTCACACTATCCCCGCACTTGAACACGCTGATCGGCACCGCCCTTAACTCGGACGACCTGCGCGTGCGCGCCTCCGGCATCGAGCTGAACCTGGTGGCGTTGGGCGCAGTGAAGTCACCTGCGACCGTCGAACACCTGGCCGGCAAGGCCAAGAGCGGTCCCCGGTCGCAGCGCATCTGGGCGCTCTGGCAGCTGGGAC
>CAYOZX010000052.1:0-16100 GCA_964408515.1 uncultured Acidobacteriaceae bacterium
ACCTATGAAACCCACGCCGCTTGGGGACTGTTTGAAGCGTCCCGCTTGGAACCGCGCGCCCGATATGCGGAGGCCGCGGCCCGAAACTTGCATTGGGCGCTTTCCCACCAGACCAAGGACGGCTGGTTCGACAACTGCTGCCTTTCGGATCCATCCAAACCCCTGACTCACACCCTGGGTTACGTTCTGCGGGGCTTGATCGCGGGCTACGAATTCACCGGCGACGGCGCCATCCTGCAGGCGGGGCGCCGTACCGCCGACGGCATCCTGGGCGCTTTACAGCCGGATGGCTTCCTGCCCGGAAGGCTCGACCACCGCTGGCATGGCCGGGCTTCGTGGTCCTGCATGACCGGTACCCTGCAGATTGCCGCCTGCTGGTTTCTTCTTCATCAGTACACGGGGAAAAAGCACTACCTGGAAGCGGCCCGGCGCGCCAACCGCTACGTACGCTCGACTGTCCGCGTCGACGGCCCTCTGGAAACCCGGGGTGCGGTGAAGGGAAGTTTTCCCATCTCCGGCGACTACGCCAAGTTTCAATATCCCAACTGGGCTTGCAAATTTTTCATTGACGCCAACCGTCTTGAGCAGTCCATTTTTGAGGAGCAGGATGAATTTGCAGTTCCAAGCCGCGCCCGGGCCGCCACGCCCGCTGGTTGAACAAGCCGCGGCTTGCGACCCGGTGAATCCCTTCTGCACCGCCGAATACGCTCAGGCCTCGGCGGCGCTGGGTCTGGAGCCCTACTTCCTCGGGCTTTGCCGCGGAGAACAGGTAATGTCCGGCTGCATTGCGCTGCTCTCGGGCACGTTTCTGCGCCGGAGTCTCCTCATTCATTCCCGGCCCAGTCTTGCCGCTCCCGGAATCTTCTGGCGAGGGGTACGAGACCTCTGCCGCCAGCTCGGGGTCTGGCGCCTGCAGGTGGAAAGCTTCGCCTCGCCTCCGGGCGAACTGCCCTCCCTCCCCGGTGAAATCGAGCGGCGGACGCGCCGGGAGTACCTGCTCGACCTGGATGCCGACTTCATGAAGCGCCTCGAGGCCCATCACCGGCGCAAACTGGTGCAGGCGGAAAATGCCGGTTTGTTGCTCCGCCGTTCCCGCGCCGCCTCGGCCCTCCTCCGGCACACGCAACTGGTGGAGGCTTCGATGAAACGGCGCCGCAAAAGGGGAGAAGACGTAAGCAGCGACGACCAGGAGCGCGCAGCCGCTCTGCTCAACAGCGGACTGGGCGAACTGTTCCAGGTGGCTGCGGGTAACGAAGTTCTGTCCTCGGGCGTAGTTCTCCGCGCCCGGAAGGGAGCCTACTATCTGTCCGCGGGAACCTCTCCCGAGGGCATGAAACTGGGGGCGTCACCGTTCCTGGTCTGCCGCACCGCGGAGGTGCTCCGGCAGGAAGGTGTGGAGGTCTTCAACCTGGGTGGGGTGGCCGGCAACAATCCCGGACTGCAGCAATTCAAGGCGCGGTTTGGCGCCCGCGAAGTTACCCTGGAGTCGGCTTCGTTCTGCCCCAAGTCGTTCCTGGAGCGCAAGATGCACGCCGCCCTGCGGGCGGGTTGGGCATGGGTGCGTGGTATGCCCCGTTTGCGGCGGCGGGCAGATTGATTGAAAATAGCTGAGGAGCGTCGTTCCGGCGTCTTGGCAGGCCGCCGGCGACCGAGGAGAACCGGCTTTGTATCTGAGCTTCTTTGGTTTGAAAGAACAACCATTTGGGGTGACTCCCGATCCGCGCTTTCTCTATCTGAGCGAAGCTCACAAGGAGGCGCTGGCGTCGCTTTACTATGGGATTGAGGCCAATCGCGGCTTCATCGGCCTGGTGGCCCAACCCGGCATGGGCAAGACCACCATGCTGTTCCACCTGCTGGAAACCTTCCGCACCTCCGCCCGCATCGCCTTCCTGTTTCAGACGCATTGCAACTCGCGCGAGTTCATGCGGCTGCTGCTGGCCGAACTGGGCTGCGAGGAAGACACCCAGGATCTGGTTCGGATGTACGACGAGTTCAACCGGCGCCTTTCCCAGTATGCCCGCGAGGGCAACCGCCTGATCGTCGTGGTCGATGAAGCCCAGAACCTCGAGCCCGAGGTTCTGGAGACGCTGCGCCTGCTCTCGAATTTCGAAACCTCACAGGCCAAGCTGATGCACATCATTCTGGCGGGACAGCCGGCCCTGGCCACCAAGCTCGCCAGCCCGGGTTTGTCACAGTTGCGCCAGCGTATCTCTATTGTGCAGAGTCTGACCCCGCTTCCCGAATGGGAGGTTAAGAATTATGTGGAGCATCGCCTGCGCATCGCGGGATACAGAGGCTTGCCGGTCTTTAACCCTGAAGGCTATGAGTCCATTGCGAAGTTCACCCAGGGCATTCCCAGAAACGTGAACAATTTCTGTTTCAGCGCGCTGTCGCTGGCCTGCGCCAACCGCAAACGGACCGTGGACCAGAACATCATCACCGAGGTCATGGCCGACCTCGACATTGAAAGGCTGACGACCGGACTGGCGTCGGAAGCCGGCGTGCCGGCTTTTTCCGGCGCCGAAGGGGCCAACTCCCCCGAAGTGGCGCAGACTCCCAGGGAAATTGCCAGCGCCGCCGAGGCCGCGGCCTACATGCAGCAGGTGGCGCTCAAGTTGAGAAACTGGCGGGATTCGCTGGAAAAGGCGCCGCAGGGCGCGCGCCAGGCTCCCGCCCGCCGGGAAGGATAGGAAGGGCGTAAGCTTCTGAAGGAAATCCGAGCTCAGGATATCGCATGCACATTCTTCACGTAGTGGGCGCCAGACCGAATCTGATGAAGGTGGCGCCCGTGCTGGACGCGCTCGCAGCTTACCCCCACGTCCGCCAGACGCTGATCCACTCCGGCCAGCACTACGACACCAACATGTCGGACGTGTTTTTCCAGCAGCTGCGCATCCCCGCGCCCGACGTCAATCTCGAAGTAGGCTCGGGAAGCCATGCCCGGCAGACGGCGGACATCATGACCCGCTTCGAGCCGGTCGTGCTCGAGCGCAAGCCAGACATGGTGCTGGTCTACGGAGACGTCAACTCCACCGTGGCGGCTGCCCTGGTCTGCTCCAAGTTGCGAATTCCGGTCGGGCACGTGGAAGCCGGGCTGCGCTCCTTTGATCGCACCATGCCGGAAGAGATCAACCGCCTGTTGACGGACCAGTTGGCCGACATTCTGTTCACGCCTTCCGAAGACGGCGATACGAACCTGGCCCGTGAAGGGATTGCGCCCGGCAAGGTGCATCGCGTGGGCAATGTGATGATCGACTCGCTGATCCGGCTGCTGCCCGCAGCCCGGGAAAAGCGGCAGAATGGACTGCCCGATAACTATGTTCTGGTCACGCTCCACCGCCCCGCCAACGTGGATGATGACCGCGTTCTGAAAGGCATTCTGGGATGCCTGCTGGAGGTGAACAGCCGGGCGCAGGTGGTGTTCCCGGTTCATCCGCGCACGCAGCAGCGGATCAAGGATTTCGGCATCGACGCCGGGAAGCTCACCCTGCTCGAGCCCCAGCCTTACATCGAATTCCTGGCGCTGCAGCGGCGGGCGAAGGCGGTGGTCACCGACTCCGGCGGCATTCAGGAAGAGACTACGTACCTGAACGTCCCCTGTCTTACTTTGCGGGACAATACCGAGCGGCCCATCACCGTGACCATGGGGACGAATATTCTTGTGGGTCAGGACGGCGCCAAACTTCGCGCCGAGTTTGCCAAGATCCTTGAAGGCAAAGCGAAGCAGGGAAGCATCCCCCCTCTTTGGGACGGGAAAGCGGGGGAGCGCATTGCGGCCATTCTGAGCCGGCCGTCGAAAAGCTGACCGCTGTGGCCTTTCTTCGCGATCTTCGCGGTCGGCGATTTTGTGCGAAAAGCTAACCGCAAAGGCCGCCAAGGAACGCGAAGCACGCAGAGAGATTCTTTCAAGCCGACCCAGGGCTGATGTCCGTGGCAGCGTGGTCGAGACGCGCATCGCAAAAGTGCAGGGATCAGAGTTTTTCTTCGCGGTCTTTGCGGCCTTTCTTCGCGATCTTCGCGGTTAAGGATTGCGAAAAAATAACCGCAAAGGTCGCTAAGGCCCGCAAAGGACTGTCGAGGAACGCAAAGCACGCAGAGAAAACCGCCACACGAATCTCTAAGCCTCGCCTTTTGGTTCGCGATCCGGCCTTCCGCTGATTCCTCGCCAATGAGACAATAAGCCCATTCTTCATGCGAGCCCTTCTGGAAGACCTGCGTTCCGGGGAGGTGGCAGCCCACGAGATTCCGCAGCCGGAGCTGCGTCCGGGGGGCATCCTGGTTCGCACTTTTTTTTCCGCCATCAGCTCCGGCACCGAGCTCAAGCACCGCGAGCAGGTGGAAAAGTCTCTCGCCGGCAAAGCCCTGGCCCGACCCGATCTGGTGCGGCAGGTGCTGGATTTCGCGCGCGCGGAAGGAGTGAAGGCCGCCTATCAGCGGGTGCAGGCGCGTCTCGACACCCTGGCCCCCCTCGGATACAGCTGCGCCGGAACCGTAATCGCGGCCGGGCAGGGCGCCGAAGAGTTTCAGCCCGGGCAACAGGTGGCCTGCGCAGGGACTGGCTATGCGGCCCACTCCGAGGTCAACTTTGTGCCCAGGAATCTTGCGGCGCGGATTCCCCCCGGGGTTCCGCTCGAAGCAGCATCACTCACCGCCATCGGGGCCATCGCGCTGCAGGGATTTCGCCAGAGCCAGGCGGTGCTGGGTGAAGTGGTGGCGGTGGTAGGCGCGGGACTGGTGGGCGTGCTGACCATCCTGCTGGCTAAAGCGGCCGGCTGCCGCGTGATTTCGCTCGACCACGACCAGCAGCGCGCAGAGAGCGCGCGCCGCTTCGGCGCCGACGCAGTTTTCTGTTCCCGTGAGGGCGATGCGGTGGCGCGGGCCAGAGAATTTGCCGCCTACGGGGCTGACGCCGCCATTGTGACTGCGGCTGCCGCATCGGCCGAACCGGTTGAACTCGCCGCCGAGCTGTGCCGGGAGCGGGGTCGCATCGTGGTGGTGGGCACGGTGGGTCTCGGCGCATCCCGCCAGCTCATGTACGAGAAAGAACTCTCGCTGGTGCTTTCCCGTTCTTATGGACCCGGCCGCTACGACACGCGCTATGAGGAAGAGGGGATCGATTATCCCGTCGGCTACGTGCGCTGGACGGAGAAGCGCAACATGGAGGCGTTTCTGGAGCTGCTGGCCGCCGGGAAGATCGACGTCAGCTTGCTGCTGGAGAAGCGCCGGCCGGCCGGGCAGGGTGCCGGGGCCTACGAGGGGCTGAAGCGATCGCGGGCCTACACTGTGCTGCTGGGGTATCCCAGCCGGGGATTCATTGAAATGCCCGCGCCGCGCCCCGTCCGGCCGCAGACCGTGCCGGCGCCGGCGCGCAACGAACTCAGAGTCGGCTGTATCGGCGCGGGTGGCTTCGCGCGCAGCGTCCTGTTTCCCGCGCTGCGCAAAGCCAGGGGAGTGCGGCTGCATGCGGTCGCCTCCGCTTCCGGAGTGGCGGCAGAATCGGCGCGCAGATTGTTTGGTTTTGAGCGGGCCGCGCAACCCGCTGAAGTGTTGCAGGACGCAGAGACCGATGCCGTCTTCGTCCTGTCGCGCCACGACAGCCATGCTCGATACGTCATCGCCGCCCTCACCGGCCACAAACCGGTGTTCGTGGAAAAGCCGCTGGCCGTCCACCGCGAAGAGCTGAACGAAATCCGCTGCGCCTACCAGGCGGAGATCGATGCCCGACGCCATCCCTTTCTGATGGTTGGATTCAACCGCCGCTTCGCTCCCTTCACGGAAATCCTGAAGCAGCACTTTGCCGGACGGCGGGAGCCCATGCTGATTCATGTCCGGGTGAACGCGGGGGCGCTTCCGGTGGATCACTGGACGCAGCAGAGCGCCCACGGAGGCCGGATCGTCGGAGAGATGTGTCACTTTGTGGACTGGGCGCGCTGCCTCGTGGGTTCGCCGATTGCGCGCGTCTCGGCGCAAGCTCTCGCAGGAGGGGCCTGCGCGCATGGCGACAACGTGGTGGCCAACCTGACGTTTCAGGATGGATCGATGGCCAATCTGGTTTATCTGGCCAACGGAGACCGCTCCGTCCCCAAGGAGCTGATGGAGGTCTTTTGTGAGGGCCAGGTGGGGCGGGTGGACGATTTTCGCGGCTTGGAACTGGCCCATGGAGGAAAGATGAAACGCCGCCAGGGGCGCCGCGACAAGGGGCACGAGCGCGAGATTCAACTGACTCTCGAAGCCCTGCGCCGGGGCGGTCCGGCGCCGATTGCATTTGAAGAGCTGGTGGAAGTGTCCGCCGCGGTTTTTGCCATCGCGGAGGCAGTGGGCCAAGCGCAAACCGCGACCCTGCCAGACCGGCCCTCTCGTGCCCCCGCGGTGTAGGGCTTCGCGGTCACGAGTTAGGAATCATTACCCGCACAGGGCTGGAAAATCTGCTCTCCTTGCCGGTCCTGTCCACCGAAGTGGCCACATAGAAGTAGGTGACACCAGCCTGGACCGTGGTGTCGGTGAAGGTGGCCGTCTGATGCAGAGCGGAGTTCACCCGGGTAAAAGGGCCCTTGGACCGGGCCGCGCGGTAGATGTTGTAGCCGACGGCGGAAGTGCTGCCGGAACTCCAGGAAAGCGTCACCCGATGGGGCTGTCCACCGCTGCCGGCGAGACTGGCCTGGGCTGAATTCTGTGCATTGCTGTCAAACTTGATCCGGCCGGCGGCGTCACCGTAGGACTGCGGAGCGAAGGTGACGCGGAGCTGAACAATTTCTCCCGGGGACAAGGTGAGCGGAAAGACGATGCCGCTCACGGAAAATCCCGGCCCGCTCCAGTCGGCCGAGGACACCTTGATTGCGGCATCGCCCGCCTGCAGGGTCGCGGTAGTGCTCTTCTTGAGTCCCACACCTACCTTGCCAAAATCCATTCGGGCGGGAGAGACGACAAGCTGACCCGCGGCAGGAAGCTGATTCCGGGCAAGGACCTGTCCCCGCGAAACTGTTCCAACCCTGCTGCCACCACAACCCATTGAGACTGCCGCTGCCAAAGTCAATGCGCAAAAAAGGCCTCGTCCGGACATACGTCGACTGCTCCTGAGCTGGAATTGAACCGCGACCCTATGACGAAGGCTCGCTCCGCCCCGCCTGCGTGACTTTCCGGGGCAGAATCCCTTGTGCACGGACGCGGCTGGGTGCGGTTCTCGCGCCGGCGAATTCACTTCTGGTGGAGCCTGGGAAGCGGTACGGCGATTAAGCTAAATGCGCGGGGAACGGGCGGAAAGATGTCACTAGTACATCTCATGCGCTTTCGGTTACTCGGAAGTTTGCAAACCCGCGGCAGAATCGCAGACCGTGCCCGATCCTTACGGAGTCGGGATCACGGCCTGGGTCTGATTGGAGTAGACGCTCTCGCGTCCGGACACGTCCACTGCGGTGGTCACGTAGAAGTACGTCTGGCCGGATTGCACCGTGTTGTCGACATAGCTGGTGTCGGCGTTCATGGCGGTGACCTGGGCATACGGTCCGCCGGACGTGGTCCCGCGATAGACGTTGTAACCGACCACGCCGGATGCGCTGGCGTTCCAGGTGAGAGAAACGGTGTGCTGCGGCGCCGCGACGCCACTGCCGCTCAGCGTCTGCACTAACGAAGGGTTGCTGGCATTGCTGCTGAAGGTGGCGCTGGCCGAAGCCGTGCCGCTGAATTGCGGAGCAAAGGTGATGGTGAAGGACGCTTTCTGTCCCGCTTTCAGCGTGACCGGCAGAGAAAGGCCGCTCAGGGTAAATTCCGAAGTGCTCAGGTTGGCGCTGGAGATGCTGATGCTCGAGCCGCTGGCGGTCAACGTTGCCTGCAGACTCTTGGCCGATCCTACGGTCACGTTGCCGAAGCTCAGCGACGCAGGGCTGACGCCGAGCTGACCGGCAACCGTCGCCGTTCCGTCCAGAGAGATGGTCAGGGTCGCGTTGCTGGCGTCGGAGGTAACGGATATCGATCCGGTTTTGCTGCCCCCGGAGGTGGGCGCGAAGGCGGCGCCGAAAGTAAAGCTTTGTCCCGGGATCAGGGTAAGCGGAAGCTGCAATCCGCTGATGGAGAAGCCGGGCCCGGTCACGTTGGCCTGTGTGATGGTGAGATCGGAGCCGCCGGTGTTGGTCAGGGTCTCGGACTGGGTGGCGCTGTCGCCCACCGCGACACTGCCGAACGAAAGAGTGGAGTCGCTGGCGCTTAAGAGGCCGGCCGTCGCACCCGAGGCGGAGAGGGGAATGCTGAAAGACGGGTTGGAGGCATCGCTGGTAATGGCGAGGCTGCCGCTGGCCGCTCCGCTCGACTTCGGCGAGAAGTCGACGCTGAACGCCGCGCTCTGTCCGGCGGCCAGAGTCAGGGGGAGGGTGAAGCCGCTGACCGTGAACCCGGAGCCCGACACTGTGGCCTGAGTCACGCTGACGCTCGAACTGCCGGAGTTAGTCAGCGTCGCCGAAAGCGTTTTGTCGGCGCCGATCTGCACGCTGCCGAAGCTGAAACTGGCCGGCGAGGCCGTGAGTGTCCCAGGCGCGGCCGCCGCGGTCGCCGTGGCGGCCAGCGGTATGGCCAGGGTGCCGTTGCTGGCGTCGCTGGAAATCACCAGGCTGCTGCTGGCCGATCCACTGGACTGGGGCGCGAAGGTGACGCTGAGGCTGGCGCTTTGACCGGCATCGAGGGTTGCGGGCAGATTCAGCCCGCTCACGGTGAACCCGCCGGAAGCGGCCGCCTGCGTGAGATTGACGCTTGATCCGCCGGTATTGGTCAGGGTCGCGGATAAGGTCTTGCTGCCGCCGACCTGCACGCTGCCGAAGCTGAGGCTGGAGGGCGACGGCGTCAGCACGCCCGCTGTGACCTGTGACGGGGCGGGAGAGGTCGTGGCGCCCGCCAGCGGAACGGTCAAGGTGCCGTTGCTGGCATCGCTCACTACCACCAGACTGCCGCTGGCCGATCCGCTGGCCTGGGGCGCAAAAGTCACGCTAAGGGTCGCGCTTTGACCTGCGTTCAGCGTGGTCGGAAGACTTAGTCCGCTGGCGCTAAAAGCGCCGGAGACCGTGGCTTGGCTGATGGTGAGGCTGGAGCCGCCGGTATTGGTCAGAGTGGCGGGAAGGGTTTGCGTCTGCCCCACCTGCACGCTGCTGAAGCTCAGGCTGGCTGGCGAGGGCGTAAGCGCGCCCGGCAAGACCGGGGCCACGGCGGTTGCCGCCAGGGCCACGGTTAAAGTGCTGTTGCTGGCGTCACTGGCCACCGTAAGCGTCCCGCTTGTCGAACCCGCGGATTTAGGCGAGTAATTGACGTTGAAGCTGGTGCTTGCGCCCGCGTCCAGCGAAAGGGGAAGATTCAATCCGTTTACCCCGAAGCCTGCTCCTGAGACCCTGGCCTGCGACAAGGTGACGGGTCCGCTGCCGGAGTTGGACACGGTGGCGATCTGGGTCTGCGTCTTGCCCACAGTCACATTGCGAAAGCTCAGATTTCCCGGCACAGAAATGAGCGAGCCGGGCAGTGCCGCGGCTGTGCTGCCTGACAGCGGCAGGGTCAGCGTGCTGTTGCTGGCATCGCTGGAAATCACCAGCTTGCCGCTCTTCGATCCCGACCGGGCGGCGAAGGTTATGTTGAAGGACGTGCTCTGCCCTGCAGAAAGCGTAAGGGGCACAGCCAGACCGCTAATGTCAAAGTTGGAACCGAACATTTTGGCCCGGGACAAGGTGACGTCGGAACCGCCGGAATTGCTCAGCGTGACCGGCAGGCTTTGAGTATTGCCCGCCGGAACGTTGTCGAAGGTCAGACTGGCGGGATTGCAGGTCAGCACGCCCGGTTCCACAACTGAGCCGGAGACCGGAACTTCCACCGCTGAGTTGGCGGCGGTGCTGCTCAGCGAAACCGTTCCCGTGGAGGTGCCTCGCAAGTTGGCCGAAAAGCTCACGGAAAGAGCGGAGCTGGTGCCCGGAGCCAGAGTGATCGGCAGGCTGGGGCTGGTCAGCGCGAAACCGCCGCCAGTGACGGATGCGTCGCCGACGGTCAGGTTAGAGCCCCCGGTATTGGTGAGCCTCGCCGACACCGTCCGGCTGGACCCGAGTTTGACCTTGCCCACCGTCAGGCTGGCAGGCGACACCATGAGCTGGCCGAGAGCCGTGCCCGTGCCCGAGACGCCCGCACGTAGAGTTGTGCTCACTGTGGTCAGCGCGATGTCGGTCAGCTCCTGGCGGTGGCGGCTGCGTATCGGGCGATCGACCAGGACTCTTCCCACCAGCGAAATCGTGCCCGTGTTAGCGCCCGTGGCCGCAGGCGTGAAACTGATGCCCAGGGGCGCGCTCTGCCCGGCTTTCAGCACCAGAGGCAGGTTCAATCCACGCAGCGCAAAGCTGCGGCCGTGCACGGCGGCGCTGGTGATGGTGATGGGGCCCTTGCCGAGATTCGAAACGGTGGCAGGCTGGGTCAGGGTCCTTCCTACCGGCACGGTGCCGAATACGACGCTGCCGGGCGTGAGCGCGAGCCGGCCCACGGCAATCGCGCTAGCCGAGGGGTTGAAAGCCGCCGAGTCCCGGTTCACGTTGCCGGCCAAGACAACCGTTCCCAGAGCGCGACCGCGGGTGCGAGGCGCATAAACCGCCTGCGCATCGGTGCGTTCGCCGGGCGCAAGCCGCAAGGGAACGGCTCCGGGAGCGCGTTTGACCGCGGGCCGGCCCACACTCAGAGCAGAACTTGGGATCGATGTGAAGCTGAAGGAGAGGAAAAAAGCGCTTGCCAGAATACTGCGAGCCCAAAAGCCGGTCACGAATGGCCCTCGATTGCCGCACGGCCATGCGGCGGGGGGATTTAGCTACCCCTGCACTATGCGAGTGCCAATCCGCGAAGCTGAAGATCGAACCTTGAATAGTGCAGCTAACGCAGTGTCCTCCGAGTGGCCGAATGGACATAGATACCCAAAGTGAATGCGGACACGTCCGGATGGCCATGACGACAGGCGAACGGGAGTCACTTGCGGGGCAAAAGCCGAAAAAATCACCAGTACATGCGGCGCGGGCGCCCAACCCCGAAAGGCAGCCCGTTGCGACGGCTGCGCCTTGGACTCCGGAGTGGGTGCGAGTTCCGGCGATTCTGCCGGCGGAGAAACGCGGACCTGAGCAGTCACGATCGCGGCCTGTCATCCAGGGCCGCGATGCATTACTCTAGATGCAGCGCAGGCTGAGAGTGTGGACCGTAAGCCGGAGAAGGCAGCTTCCGCCGCCCATGACCGCTGAGAATGCAAAACATCCTTGCCGCAAGGGCATCATCCTGGCCGGCGGGTCGGGCACGCGACTCTATCCCGTGACCCATGCGGTCGGCAAGTCGCTGTTGCCCATCTACGACAAACCCATGATTTACTATCCGCTCTCCACTCTGCTGCTGGCGGGCATTCGCGACATTCTGGTGATCTCGACGCCGCAGGATGTTCCGCGCCTGCAGCAGGTGCTGGGGGATGGCAGCCGCCTGGGCGTCAGTTTTTCCTATGCGGCGCAGCCGCGTCCCGAGGGCATCGCGCAGGCCTTCTTGGTGGGACGGCAATTCCTCGGCCCGGCGCACTGTGCGCTGATCCTGGGCGACAACATTTTTCACGGTCACGACCTCACCAAAGGCGTGCTGCGGGCTGCGCAACGGACGACCGGGGCGAGTGTGTTCGCCTATCCCGTACATGATCCCGAGCGTTACGGGGTAGTGGAGTTTGACGCCGCGGGCAAGGCGATCAGCCTGGAGGAAAAGCCGAAAGCGCCGAAATCACGCTACGCCGTAACCGGTCTCTATTTCTACGACAGCCAGGTGGTGGACATCGCGGCGTCGCTGAAACCCTCCGCGCGCGGCGAACTGGAGATCACCGACGTCAATCGCGAGTATCTCCGGCGAGGGCAACTCGAGGTGATTGTCATGGGCCGGGGAATGGCCTGGCTGGATACAGGCACGCACCAGGCCATGCTCGAAGCCTCGCTCTTCATCCAAACCCTGCAGACACGGCAGGGGCTGATGGTGGGCTGCCCGGAGGAGATTGCGTTCCGTTCCGGCTACATCACCGCCCAGCAACTGGAAGAGACGGCAGCCGCCATGCAGGGCAACGGCTACGGCTCGTACCTGCGGCAATTGCTGCAGGAAAAAGTGTTCTGACAAACGGATCCGTGTCCATGAAGGTCAAGCCTACGGCGCTGCCGGGCGTGCTGATTCTGGAACCCGATGTATTCCGCGATGCCCGCGGCTTCTTCCTCGAGAGCTATAACCAGCGCACCCTGGCTCAGGCCGGCATCAGCGAAATGTTTGTGCAGGACAACCATTCCTTCTCCCTGCGCAACGTGGTACGGGGACTGCACTATCAGATACGCCCGCAGGGCAAACTGGTGCGGGTCGTGGCCGGAGAAATCCTTGATGTCGCCGTCGATCTGCGGCGGAGTTCGCCGAGCTTCGGACGCTGGTGCGGCGTTGCCCTCTCGGAGGTCAACCAGCGCATGCTTTGGATTCCCGCGGGTTTCGCCCATGGCTTCCGGGTTTGCTCGGAAGGAGCGCATGTACTCTACAAGGCCACTGACTTCTATGATCCGGCAGCGGAGCGCACCATTGCCTGGAACGATCCCGAGTTGAACATCGACTGGCAACTGACTGCTCCCCCCATCCTCTCGGAGAGAGACGGACGGGCAAAATCGCTACGCGAGGCGGATGTCTTCGATTAACGGAGGAAGCGACATGACCAGATCGCGGAGAAATTTCTTGCGCTCGCTGGGACTGAGCGCGGCCATGGGCGCCATGGTGCAATCATCACTGGGACCGGCCGTGGCGGCAGGTCCGACCGAGCCTTCCCGCAAGCGCCGGGACGATGATTTCGTGCTGCTCAACAGCAACGAGAACGCCTACGGGCCGTCTCCGCGAGTGGCCGAAGCCATCCAGGCCGCCACGGCCCGAGCCAACCGCTATGCCTTCATGCGCAACCACGAGGTCATCGAGCGCATCGCAAATTTCCACCGCGTCAAGCCGGAACAGGTGTTGTTCGGGTGCGGATCAAGCGAGGTTCTGCGGGCAGCCGCCTGCGCCTTTCTGGGAAGCGGCCGGCAACTGATCCAGGCGTCCCCAACTTTCGAATCCATCCAGGACTATGCCCGCGCCGTGGATGCGGACGTGACCTCGGTGCCGCTCGACAAGAGATACGGCCATGATCTGGAACGCATGTTCACGCACGCCGGACCCTCGACCGGACTGGTATACATCTGCAACCCCAATAATCCCACCGGGTCGCTGACTGCGCGCAAGGACATTGAGGACTTCACCCGAAAATTGCCGGCCGGCACGCAGGTGCTCATCGACGAGGCCTATCATCACTTCGCCATTCAAACCGGAGCGTACGCTTCGTTCATCGATACGCCCATGGATGACGATCGAATCATTGTTACCCGCACTTTCTCCAAAGTTTACGCCCTGGCCGGATTAAGGCTGGGCTACGCCCTTGCCTCCCCTGGCAACATCAGGAAGATGAAGAAGTTCCTCACCCAGGACAGCCTCAATTCGATTGTTGCTGACGTAGCGGGTGTGGCTCTTGACGACACCGAGGGAGTCAGGGAAGCAGTAAGACGGAACCGGGATGACCGCCAGGAATTCTACAATTCCGCCAACATCCGCATGTTGAAACCCATCGATTCCCACACCAACTTTGTCATGACCGACGTCATGCATCCGATGGACGAGGTGATCGAGCACTTCCGCAAGCACAAGGTGCTGATTGGGCGCCGGTTCCCGCCCATGGACACCTACATGCGCGTTTCCCTGGGCACGCCCGCCGAGATGCAAAGCTTCTGGCAGGTCTGGGACCTGATCCCCTGGTCCAAGAACTTCATGTCTCACTGAAAGGGGCGCCCGGCGGTTATCGCGGTCCGAACCGGAGGCGCAGACCGGCGCGGGCCAGAATGGGCGGCCCCACCGTCAGAACCGGCGTGCGCCCCACGTCATAGCGGCGATTGAGTACGTTCTCGACGGCGACGAAAGCCTCCACTCCGTGACCGAAGGTGTGCGAGACACTGGCGTCGAGGGTGAAATAGCGCCGCAGGAGCAGCGTGTTCTGATCGTCGTCGAATTGCTCTCCTCCGAACCGGCCCTGCGCTGCCAGCACAATGAACGCCTGCGAATAGCGCGCCTGGAAGGTGAACTGGTTGCGTGGAATCTGGGGGATGCGCAGGCCCAGAAGACTGGGATTCAGTCCTGCCAGGGCCGGATCAAGGGTGTAGCTGGTCACGACGGCGTCCGTGTAGAGATATCCGCCCGATAGCGTGACCGACCGGCTGACGAGCGCGCTGGCCTCCACTTCCACGCCCTGCGAGCGCGTGCTTCCCAGGTTGCGGCGCTGCCGCGTGATCAGGTTGGGCGTGGTGCTCAGAGTGACGTTGGCCACCGGACGTGTGATGGTGTTCCAAAAGAAATTTCCCCGCAGCAGGAAGCGCTGGTTCCACCCGGTGACGATGGCGCCGCCCTCGGCTCCGGTCAATCGTTCGGCTTTAAGGTCGGGGTTGGCTTCCGTAAAGACATTGCCCGCGCGAAAGCCGCGGTAGAGTTCATTGAGGGTGGGCGCGCGAAATGAGCGATAGCCCGACGCGGTGAGCGAGAGATTGCCGGACAGCCGATGCAGTACCGCCAGGCGCGGGCTGAAGAAAGACTCGCTGCGGTCCGGCAGGGGCGCCGAGCCCACGGGCTGTGCCAGGTTCGGCGGGGCGAAGGCGTCAAAATTCTGCCAGTGGTCCACTCTCCCGCTCACGGTTAACAGCCACGCGGGCGTGATGCGGATGATGTCCTCCAGGTAGCCGCCCCAGGTGACTTCGCGTCCTCCGGCTTGCGAAGTGCTCGTCGGAGCGCCCGCAAAATATCCCTGTTCGTTAGTCTGGCCATGGATATTGACTTCCTCCAGCCCGGCCACCAGTTGCTGCCGCGCGCCCGCCGCCAGTCCCCAGTGCAGGGAAAATCCTACCTGCTGGGCGGGCACACGCTGGGTGCGCGTGAGGTTCTCGCTGTTGCGATCCGAGGCGATCGAGGAGAACGACTGGTCCAGGTTCTGGCGGCTGGCGAACGCCCGCAACTCGAAGGCGCCCCACTCGCGGGCGTCCCAGTTGCCGCCCAGGTCGAGCTCGCGAATGGTGGTGCGGTTGGTCTGCAGCCGTGTGCCGTTGTGGCGGGATTCCCCAAAAATCGATCCCCGAACAAACACGCCGCCCCGATCGCTGAACTTGCGCGCCACGGTGAGATCGCCGGTGGCGTCCTGCGAATTGACTGGCGTATCCACCGTCCCGCGCAGATCGGAAGGCACTGCGATGTAACCTTCAGTGCGAAATAGTTCCGACGTCAAGCCAAATCCCCACGCTCCGCCGCTCTTGCTGGCCGCCAGAGAAAGATCAGGGGAGTTTTCGTTGCCCCCGGCGGCTTCCAGTGACAGAGCGTCGTGGTCCACGGGTGTGCGCAAGATATTGATCACGCCCCCGAGAGCGTCCGATCCGTAGAGGTGGGAAGCGCCGCCGCTGGCTACTTCAATGTTGCTGATGGCTTCGCGCGGTGTGCGGTCCCAGTACACCCAGCCCCCGAAGGGGTCGTTGAGCGGGATGCCATCGCCGAGCACCAGGGCTCGGCTGGCCCCGCTGGCGCCCAGGCCGCGCAGCGAAACGCCCTGTGTGGTGGGATTGGCGGCCCGGCTGGTGGTGCGGCGGAACAGGCTGAAACCCGGCACCTGGCGCAAGGCGTCGTCGGTACGAAAGGCCGCGGTGGCATCGAGATCGGGAACAGAGAGAATTGTGACCGTGGTAGCGTTCTCAATCAGACGCATGCCGGCGCGGTTGGCGGTGACCGTGACTTGCTCCGCCGCGCCCGCTGCCCGCAGCACGATCTCGAGCCTTCCCGCCCCTCGGGACCAGTCCACGCTGCTGTCCTGGAAGCCGGCGGCCGAAACCAGCAGCTTTCCCGAGCCCACGGGGACCTGAGAGAAAGAAAATTCTCCCCGGCTGTCGGTGTGTTGAATCGCTGAGTAGGCGCCGCTGGTCAGAGTAATTCTGGCCGTGGTGATTGCCGCCCGTGATGAATCGTTCACCACTTCGTAGACCTGAGCCTGCGCTTGCTCC
>CAYOZX010000053.1:0-6455 GCA_964408515.1 uncultured Acidobacteriaceae bacterium
ATCAAAGGGTCGTTCCAAAACTCCGCCGTGCAAAAGAAACTCAAAGAAGTCAACAAGCGAACAGTCGCGCCCGTCGGCCCACATCCTCTGTCTCCTCTCTGTCCCCGTTGGTTAGAGCATCGGCTTCTCCGCCAGCAGCGCCACTGGAACCTGCTCCACAATCTCAATCCCGAAGCCCTCCAGTCCCGCTACCTTGCGGGGGTGATTGGTGAGCAGACGAATGTGCCGCAAGCCCAGGTCGGACAGGATCTGAGCCCCGATTCCCACCTCGCGCTGCGTCTTGCGTTCGCTTTCCGGCAAAGCGGGCAGGCGCTTGTCGCGATGAAACGTCAGCGCGGTGCGGTCGGCGACCCTCTCCACCGAAAATCCCTTCGAAGTCTGGTGCAGATAAATCAGCGCCCCTCGCCCTGCAGCGGCGATCTTCCGCAGGGAACCCTCGATCGTGGCATGGCAATCGCAGCCCGTTGATCCAAAAACATCGCCCATCAGGCAGTGAGAATGCATGCGGACGAGTACCGGGTCGTCGCCGCTTTCAATATCGCCCCGCACCAGGGCCACGTGCGACTCGCCTCCGTCCACCTCGCTTTCATAAGCGATGAGGCGGAATTCACCGTACCGGGTGTCGATCAACGCCTCGCCTACGCGGTGCACGTGGCGTTCATGCTGCATGCGGTAGCGGATCAGCTCGGCGACGGTCAGCAGCTTCAGGCCGTAGGTCCCGCAGAACTCGATCAGGTCCGGGACCCGGGCCATGGTGCCATCGTCCCGCATGATTTCGCAGATGATCCCGGCGGGCACCAGGCCGGCCAGCCGGGCCAGGTCCACGGAAGCTTCCGTCTGTCCAGCGCGCACCAGAACCCCGCCCTTCCGCGCACGCAGGGGAAAGACGTGCCCCGGACGGGCCAAATCGGACGGCCGAGTGGCAGGATCGATGGCCACTCGGATCGTGCGGGCGCGATCGTAGGCGGAAATGCCGGTGGTGACGCCCTCGCGCGCGTCAATGGCCTCACAGAATGCCGTGCCATAGGTCGAGGTGTTTTCCGCCGACATGGGACCAATGCGCAGGTGATCGAGCCGCTCCTCGGTCAGCGTGAGACAGATCAGCCCCCGTCCGTGGCGGGCCATGAAGTTGATCGCCTCCGGCGTTACTTTCTCGGCCGCCAGCGTCAGGTCGCCCTCGTTTTCCCGATCCTGGTCGTCGACCACCACGATCATCCGGCCTGCGCGGATTTCCTCAATGGCCGTGGGAACATCGGTGAAGGAACCAAGCGATGTCATAGCCGTGATTTTAGCAAAGGGGGCGCAGCGCCCGTCCCGCAGTGGAGCTTCCCACGGCCAAAACCCGCCAGGCGCCAGAAACAAGCCTGAGCTCAGGCGGCGGCATGAACCAGCCGGATCAGCCAGAAGACTGCAGCCGCCATCGCGGCGGAAGCCGGAATGGTGATCACCCACGCCCAAACAATGCGGCGCGCGATGCCCCATCGTACCGCCGACAGACGATGCACCGCACCCACGCCCACGATTGCCCCGGTGATCGTGTGGGTGGTACTGACCGGAATTCCGGTGAGTGCCGTGGCAAACAACGTCATGGCTCCGGCAGTCTCCGCACAGAAGCCGTCAAACGGCTTCAGTTTGGTGATCTTCGATCCCATGGTGTGGACGATCCGCCAGCCGCCAAAGTAGGTCCCCAGCGCGATGGCGCAGTGCGCCGAAAGGATGATGTACCACTTGTAGTGTCCCCACTCGTGCATCATCTCGCCCGGGCTCATATAGCCGGCGGTGAACAGGGCGCCTGCAATGATGCCCATCGTCTTTTGCGCGTCATTTCCCCCGTGACCCAGGCTGTAGGCGGCCGCGGACAGCAACTGCAGCTTGCGGAACCACGTATCGACCTGCCGCGGCGCTCGATTCCGCATGAGCCAGTGGCTGGCGATAGAAAGCAGCAGGGCCAGTACCAGGCCCATGACCGGCGCGACCACGATGAAGATGAGCGTTCTGGTCCAGCCCTGGGGAAGAATCACCGAAAAGGCGTCCTGCATGCCGCGATTGAGGGCGGCGCGAGCCATGGCTGCCCCCGCGTAGCCTCCAATCAGCGCGTGCGAGGAGGATGTGGGCAGACCCCACCACCAGGTCAGCAGATCCCAAACGATGGCTCCCGCCAGTCCCGCTATGACTACGTACTGGGTGACATCTTCCAGCCGGATCATGCCTTTCCCGATGGTCTTGGCGACAGCCGTGCCAAGCAGGAAGGCGGCCACGAAGTTGAAGAACGCCGCCCAGATCACCGCCAGCCGGGGTGAAAGCACGCGGGTGGAGACGACCGTGGCAATGCTGTTGGCCGCATCGTGAAAGCCGTTCAGAAAATCAAAGGCCAGGGCGGTGCCGATGGTGATGATGAGCAGGAGCAGCTCGGAGTTCACCGGTGCAGGCCTCGCGGCGGGGTAGGGTACGCGAACCTGGAAATCATCACGTGCTCTTCAGGGCCACCGCTTCCAGCACATTGGCCGCGTCCTCGGCCTTGTCTGTAGCCGTTTCCAGCACTTCGTATAACTCCTTCATTTTGATCAGCCGAATGGGGTCTTGCTCGTGATCGAACAGGTCGGCGATGGCGCTTCGGCTCACCCGATCCGCCTCATTCTCCAGGCGGTGTACTTCCACGCAGTGCTCCAGCACGCGCTGGTTGCGCTCCAGGAGCGAGACCCCCTTAGCCAGTTCCTCGGATTGCTGCACGATCAGCCCGGCGAGCTCCGCCGCGACCGGCGGGGGAGCGGTGATGCGATACAACTGCAGACGCACCCCGGCGGAGTTGACGAAATCCAGCACGTCATCCAGGGAAGAGGTGAGGCGATGAATGTCTTCCCGGTCGAAGGGGGTAATAAATGTCTGATTCAGCGCGGTGATGATGGCGTGGGTCATTTCATCGCCGCGATGCTCAATCGCCTGCAAATGTTCCAGCCGCTCGGCCGGATCTGACGCGTTCTTGAGAATGTCGTGGAGCAGGCGGGCGCCTTCTGTCACGTTTTGCGACACTTCGGTGAACATGCGGAAGAACTTGGTCTCCCGCGGGATCAGGCGAATCATGAAACGAGGGGCTCCTCGCTGGGTTTGGCGTGCCGTTGCGTGACTTACCGGCCCGGGAAACGCATAACTATCTCATGCGAGTGGGACAGCGTCAAACTGGCGGCGGAGCGCCGGATAACTGCCGCTGCGCCCCGCGAAACAAGGCCCGCAGCGAGCGAACTACCCACCGTGCCATCAACACGATAGCCGCCAGCAAGGCGCCGGCGATGCCGGCGGCCCAGTAGGGATGACGCGTGGCGAACCAGGTCAGAAAGATGGCCAGAGCATCCTCCCCCAGACTCAAAGCAGCGTTGGAAAAGGGCTCGGGTGAGGGCGTCACCGCTGCCCGGGCAGCCGTCTTTCCCCCATGCGCAGCGAACGCGATGACTCCCCCTGCCGCCGTGGCCAAGAGCTGCTCCCAGGGCGAGAGCGTTGCGGTTGCGCGGTATGCCAGGAGTGCGGCTACCGGCACGCGGATGAAAGTATGCAGGGTGTTCCAGATGAGGTCGAAGGCGGGAATCTTATCGGCGAAAAACTCGATCGCGAACAGAGTGGTACTGACAGCGATAACATACCAACTGGTAAGCACTTGCAGCCCGGCAGGCAACGCGAGAACCGCGAAACGCCCCAGCAGACCCAGGGTCGCCACGGTAGCGTAGAGGTTCAGTCCGGCGGCGAAACTGGTGGCGATCAGCGCTGCGACCAGTCGATCGCCGGGAATCTTCATGCGCCTAGCATAGACCTCGGCCCGCGAATTTCGGATGGTCTTTTACCTGAGCCAGCAAATGGAGGAGCAAACAGAAAGGCCGCCCAAAGGCGGCCTCTGAAATCCGTACTTACTGCTTTACAGAGTGGACTCGATTTCGAATCCCCAGGCTTCAAGCAGGGGCTCAGGGATGTACTTGGAGTTCTTGTTGCGCCTTGCCCATTCGCGCAGCCGGGTGGAACGCAAGTACTGATCGGGGGAGAGCTTGTACTCACGCACCACCTGCTCGAATTCAGTGACGGTCGGGGTGATCGGCCCGATGGGCTCGGGCTTGCCCCAGTTGGGATTTCCACGTCGCCTAGCCATGAAAGTTATGCCTCGTCCTTGGAGGAGTAACCGCTTAACTTGAAAGACGACCGACTAAAACCTTAGATTCGCGCCAACTGGTATAGGATTCACGGCGAACCTTTGCTGCAACCGCCGCAGCGAGTCCCGCGAAGAATGTCGTTGGCAACCGGAAACCAGTGATTCTAGGACATTTGTCGCAGGCAGTCAATCGCAATGATGAGCGCCCTGGCGGTGCTGATCAATGTATATTATACAAAAATAATGGCTTACTCATTCCTGAACGCTCCGAAAGCATCGTCCTGCGCCCGTAACCGGATTGATACCTGGCGCGGCAGCCTCCCACATTATCAGCCTCACGCTGGATTCCGTCGTCGCCCGTGCAAGGCGAGCTGACCGCTCCAGGTTGCCGGGCGATTCCACCTGAAGGCGCTGAAAGCAGGCTCGTTACGGGCGTAACCCCGGGTCGAAGAGCGCTTATTGACGGCGCGCATGCCCGTACCTAGAGTGCGATAAGGAGGCCAAGAGACTGTGAGAGACATATACGAGGTGCTGCGTCGCAAGCAGGCCGAGCGGGTGCAGCTGGGGAAGCAGATTGAGGCCCTGCAGAGTGCGGCCGAACAGTTGCGCAGCGTCGCTCACCTGCTCGACGACGAAAACGACGAGCATGAGGCCGCCGCCGCCCGCGGCTGATCGGAAAGACCCTTTCTGGAATTGAGTTGACGAGGCCATGAGTTTACAGGCGCTGGTTTACTGCGCGGATGAGAAGGTCGTCCGCGTGTTGCGACGGGTCTTGAGTGAACTGGAGATCAACATCGAGGTTTGCCCGGATGCTGAGAGCGCCATTCATAAGCTGACCCGGCGGCGCTTTGAAGCGGTCATAGTGGACTGCTCTGACCAGCGTGTGGCCTCGCGCGTCCTGCGGGGGGCGCGCACGGCGCCATGCAACAAGCGCTCGGTGGCGGTGGCCATCGTAAACAACCAGACCGCGCCCGGAGGGGCCTTTGAACTGGGGGCGCACTTTGTTCTCTATCAGCCACTTTCTCCGGAGCGCGCCAAGACCAGTTTTCGCGCCGCCCGCGCCCTGATGAAGCGTGAGCGCCGGCGGAACGCTCGCCTTCCGGTCGAGACTCCGGTCACGCTCCAGATTGACGATGGCGCGGGGCAGCTGCGCGCGATCACCACCGACCTGGGTGAGGGCGGGATGGCGATCCAACTGGCCCACCGACCCAAGAACCTGCGGTCGTTGAAGATGCAGTTTTCCCTGCCCGGAATTCAGGAGCCCATCGAGTGCACCGGTGAGGTGGCGTGGGAGAATCCCGGACGCCAGGTAGGCATCCGCTTCGCCGACCTCGCCCCGGAGACGCGAGACACGCTCAAGTCCTGGCTGGAGCGGCGCTCTCCGGAGTTCGAGGAAGATGATCCTCCGTCTCCCTGCAAGCTTACCGATCTCAGCCTGGGAGCCTGCTACCTGGAAACCAATTCCCCGTTTCCCGTGCGCACGCGCATCGTTCTGACGATCAAGATAAGCGGCGCCCAGCTGCTGGCAGAGGGCGTAGTGCTGGTCATGCACCCTGAGGTCGGCATGGCGGTCGAGTTCATCCAGACCACGGAACAACAGCGCCAGCACGTGGAGGCTTTCATTCACGCCCTGGCAAACAGCAAGGGCGCTGTTCCTGAACTCCTGGTGCAACCGGAGGGCCTCGACACCAGCGAGCCGGTGGCGCCGCTGAAGTCGGCACGGGAAGTCGAAGATCCGCTGCTCGAACTCTTCCGCAAGAAGAGCGCTCTCACGCCGGAGCAATTCCATGGCGAGCTGCGCAAGCAGCGGGGCCTCGGCGCGAAGGCGGCGGCCAAAAAGGCATCGCTCTAGTCGAGTCCTGGCGCACCTGCCATCTACCCCGGAGTCAAAAGGCCGAAAGCCCGCAGCGGTTTCCAGCGAGACGGAGTTGAAGCCACGCTCCCACGCCATCGCAAAACTGCTTCTCGTTGTAGAATAAAAACTTACCCCGAATCCGCCGTTTTGCCCCATGCCCCAGGAAGAGAGAACAGCCGTTACGCGCGACGGCCAGAGCGAAATTCGCTACGACGCCCAGCGCCTCGAAGCCAAGTGGTTTGAGCGCTGGCAGCAGGATGCTGAGCTCTACACGGCCGAGCCCGCCTCCGCCAAGCCAAAGTATTACGTGCTGGAGATGCTGCCCTATCCCTCGGGCGCGCTGCACATGGGGCACGTGCGCAATTACGCCATTGGGGACGCCCTGGCCCGTTACATGTGGATGAACGGCTGCAACGTGCTGCATCCCATGGGCTGGGATTCGTTCGGCCTGCCGGCGGAGAACGCCGC
>CAYOZX010000053.1:6555-15984 GCA_964408515.1 uncultured Acidobacteriaceae bacterium
ACGTGCTGCATCCCATGGGCTGGGATTCGTTCGGCCTGCCGGCGGAGAACGCCGCAATCGCCAACAATGCTCCGCCGCGGCAGTGGACCCTGGGCAACATCGCCGCCATGAAGGCGCAAATGAAGCGCCTGGGCTTTGCCTACGACTGGTCGCGCGAAGTCACGACCTGTTTGCCGGACTACTACCGGTGGAACCAGTGGTTCTTCCTGAAGCTGTTCGAAAGGAACCTGGCCTACCGCAAGAAAAGCCTGGTGAACTGGTGTCCCAAGTGCGCCACAGTTCTGGCGAACGAACAGGTGGTCGACGGCTGCTGCTGGCGGCACGAAGACACTCCCGTGGAACAGCGGGAACTGGAGCAGTGGTTCCTGCGCATCACCAACTATGCCGAAGAGTTGCTGCGCGACCTGGACCGCCTGCCGGGCTGGCCCGAAAAGGTGCGGACCATGCAGCGCAACTGGATCGGACGCAGCGAAGGCACCTTGGTGGACTTCAAGCTCGACGGCGCGCCTGACCCCGCCTCCGTCATCACGGTGTTTACCACCCGAGTGGACACGATTTTTGGCGCCACTTCGCTGCAACTGGCGCCGCAGCATCCCCTGGTCGCCCGGCTGGTCAAAAACAACGATCTGCTGCGCGCGGAGGTGGAAAAGCTCATCGCCGAGCAGCGTAAGGCCAGAGAAGTCGGGGATATCGGCGAGATCGAAAAACACGGGGTCAATACCGGCCGCTTCGCCGTGAATCCCTACAACGGCGAGAAAGTTCCCATCAGGGTGGCCAACTACATCCTGATGGACTACGGCACGGGCGCGATCATGAGCGTGCCCGCGCACGACGAGCGCGACTACGAATTCGCCAGGAAGTACAAACTGGAGATCCGCCTGGTGATCGTGCCCGCCGGCGATCCCGAGGAGACCGCGGTGGAGCCGGCACTGCCCTTCACCACGATGCAAGGGACGCTGGTCAGCTCCGGACGTTTCAGCGGCATGACTTGCGAAGCTGCGATCAGGGCCATGGCGGAACATGCTGAAAAGAATGGTTTCGGCAAGGCCACCCTCACCTATCGCCTTAAGGACTGGGGCATTTCCCGCCAGCGCTACTGGGGGACGCCCATTCCCGTGCTTTACTGCGACCAAGACGGGATCGTCGCCGTGCCGGAGGATGCTCTGCCGGTCATTCTGCCGGACAACGTCGATATCACCTTGACTGGGGGTTCCCCCTTGGGCCGTGTGCCCGAGTTCGTGAACGCGACCTGTCCCAAGTGCGGCGGGCCGGCGCGGCGGGAGACCGATACCATGGATACGTTCGTGGATTCGTCCTGGTATTTCTACCGCTACACCGACGCGCACAACGATCGTGCTCCATTCGACGGCGCTACCGCGGGTTACTGGTTCGGCGACCGCGGCATTGACCAGTACATCGGCGGGATCGAACACGCCATCCTGCACCTGATCTACTCGCGATTCTGGACCAAATTCATGCGCGACATGGGAATGATCCGGAACCCCGAACCTGCGGAACGCCTGTTTACCCAGGGCATGATCATCAAGAGCGGCGCCAAGATGTCGAAGAGCCTGGGCAACGTGGTCTCTCCGGACGACATGGTGGAGCGCTACGGCGCCGACAGCACGCGCATGTACACCTTATTCGCCACCTCGCCGGACCGCGAACTCGACTGGCAGGACGAGGGGGTGGAAGGCATCGAGCGCTTCCTGAGCCGGGTTTACCGGTTCGTAGCCCGGCATGCGCGCCCCGCGGATCCGGCATGGCGCAAACCAGTGCCCGCGGACCTGACGCCAGAAGCCCGCGCCCTGCAGCGCAAGCTGCACCAGACCATCCGCCGCGTCAGCGATGACTTCAAGGGGCGCTGGCACTTCAACACCAGCATCGCTGCGGTAATGGAATTGGTGAACCAGCTCTATGCCGCGCCCATCGAGACCATTCCCGTCCCCCTACTGGCCGAGGTTCAGCGCCACCTGGCGCTTCTGCTTGCGCCCTTCGCTCCCTATCTCGCGCATGAGCTATGGGAAATGCTGGGGGAGAAAGCAAGTCTGCTGCGCGCGCCGTGGCCGGGATATGACCCGGCGTTGGTGAAGGAAGACGAGATCGAGATTCCGGTGCAGGTCAACGGAAAGCTGCGCGGGCGCGTGGTTGTGCCGGCCGACGCCGCGAAGGAAGCTGTCCTGGAGCGGGCTCTGGCGCAAGAGAAGGTACGCGGGGCCATCGCGGGCAAGCAGATCGTGAATGTGATCTTTGTGCCCGGGAAGCTGCTGAATCTGGTGGTGCGCTAGGCCGCGGGCATATTTTCCACGCCGTACGCTTGTGCATTAGGGACTGCCGGGCTCGGCCGGCGCTGGGTTTCGCGAATCAGCTTCCTGGCGTCGACTCGCTCGGTCGAGAAGGGCCTTGACCACGGCCAGCAGTTCCTTCTCGCCGGTTTTGTGTTCCACCAGGCGGGACTTCTCGAAATAATCGGCGGCCCCCTCGGCGCGGAGCTTCTCCTCGTTTGCCTGGGACAGGGCGCTGAGCACCAGCACGGGGATTTGGGCCGTAGAGGGGTTGGCTTTCAGGGAACGCAATACCTCCCGTCCGCCCAGCCTGGGCAACAGCATGTCCAGCAGAATAATGTCAGGGACTTTTTCTTGTGCCAGCTGCAGGGCCTCTTCACCGTCCTTGGCGGTGAACACTTTGTAATCTGCTCTGGCAAGAACTCTTTCATTCGCCAATCGCTGGATCCTATTGTCTTCCACCAGCAGGACCGTTTTCATGACTAATGCTCCCGGCTAGGCAACCCGGACGCGGCTCTGCAAGCCTCACACTTGCTGCATCGGCGGGTTGGGGACGGCGCTTAACGGCGCCGGCCGCATAGCGAGGCTACTGATTGCTTTCTTCCCAAAAAGGGAGCGCGGCTCGGCCGGGCTGGGTTATTCTGAACTGCCGATGAGGCGACCGTCCCCGACTCTCGCAGGCTTTGGCGTCCCTTTTCGACGTCCCGAGATAGGCCTAGCCGAGATCGCGTGGCGCTGGAGTTTCACCCTGGGGCTGACGGCGTCCGCCCTGTTCGCAGTCCGCGAATACTTGTCCACCCTGACGGTTACAGCCGGGGAGAGCTTCCTGCTGCGTAGCGGGAACGCGTTGCTGGTAGCCAAAGCCATGTCGCAAATTCTACGAGGCAGCGCGCCTCGCGTCGTCGGGGCCATGATCGCGCTGGGTTTGGGCTTGACCGCCGGCTGGATCGTGCTGGCTTCTCTGGGCCGGGCGGTCGTTCTCAGCGCACTGTTCGAGCACTTTCGGGAACGAGAATCGTCTTCGGGCGCGGCCGAAGCAGGGATAGCGGGAGGGAAGTGGCGCCTGCGCTCGCTGGCCGGGTTGAACTTTCTGCGGGCCAGCGCCGGTGCGGCGGCGCTGATAGGCACTGCAGGCGCTCTGCTGGCTGCAGGGGCCTATTCCTCGTCGGACAATCCGTCGCCCGGAGCCGCGCTGCTGATTTTCTACCTTCTGACGCTCATCGTAGGGATGGCCTGGTCGGTTCTGAACTGGTTTCTCTCGACCGCCGCCATCTTTGTGGTCGGGTATGGTCGCGATACCTTCGGCGCTCTCGCCGATGCGGTTACCTTCTGCCGCGAGCGCCTCGGCGGCTTGACGGCGGTGGGAACCTGGTTCGGGCTGGCACACGTCGTGGTGTTTGTATTTGCCAGTTCCATCGCGGGCTTTCCCCTGGCCTTTGTCCCTCTGCTTCCGGCGGGTGCGATTCTGGGGGGCGTGCTGCTGGTCACGTTGCTCTACTTCGCGGCCGTGGATTTCCTCTACGTCGGGCGGCTGGGGGCGTATGTGTGCATGTTGGAAAGCCGGTCCCAACCCTCTCCCGGCGTGGACCGGCCACGGGTGGCGGCGTGGAGACCGGACGAAGATGACATTCTGAGCGATGTCCCGGGACTGGTTCCCCCGCCCGCGCCCATCAGTTGAGGACGGAGAAGAGTTGGCAGTCCTGAGAATCGATCTTTACACGCGGCGTCCAATCTGAGAGACTCGTCCGTGGAACCCCAGTCCATCGTCGTCCTGGACTTTGGCGCGCAATACTCCCAACTCATCGCGCGCCGCATTCGTGAACAGAGTGTCTTTTCGGTTGTGCTGCCGTGCACGGCCGGCCTGGAAGAGATTCGCAGCTACTCGCCGGCGGGCATCATTTTGTCGGGCGGGCCCTCATCGGTTTATGACGCCGACGCGCCGCCGGCCGATCCGCGCGTGTTCGAGCTCGGCCTGCCGGTGCTGGGCATCTGCTACGGCCTGCAGTTCATGGTGCATGCTCTGGGCGGGAAGGTGCGCGCCGCCAGCAAGCGCGAGTACGGTCACGCCGAGGTCGAAATCCGCAACGGCTCGCGGCTGTTCCGCGGCCTGCCGGCGAAGCTCTCGGTCTGGATGTCGCACGGCGACGAAGCGGTGGAACTGCCCGCCGGCTTCCATCTGGTGGCCAGCTCGCCCAGCGCCGTGGCGGCGATTGAAGCCCCGGAGCGCGGCATGTGGGCGGTGCAGTTTCATCCCGAAGTCCGCCATACCCAGGCGGGCGCAGACATCCTGCGCAACTTCGCCCTGGAAATCTGCGGCGCCAAACCCGACTGGACGCCGCAACACTTCATCGACGCCACGATCGCCGGCGTAAGGCAGACCGTGGGCGCCGGACACGCCCTCTGCGCCCTCTCCGGCGGCGTGGACTCGGCGGTTGCCGCCACCCTGGTCGACCGCGCTTTGCGCGACGGCAAGAGTTCGCGGCTCACCTGCGTGTTCGTGGACAACGGCCTGCTGCGCAAGAACGAGTTCGAGAAAGTGCAACACAGCCTGCGCGATCGCCTGGGGCTGAAAGTAGTGGCGGTGGATGCCTCGCAGCGCTTCCTGGCGCGCCTAGCCGGGGTCACCGATCCCGAGACCAAGCGCAAGGTCATCGGCAACGAATTCATCGCCGTGTTTGAGCAAGAGGCTCGCCGCCTCGAGCAGACCGGGGGCAAGGTGGAATTTCTGGTGCAGGGGACGCTGTATCCCGATGTCATCGAGTCGCGCTCGGTGCGCGGGCCCTCCCAAACCATCAAGACCCACCACAACGTCGGCGGCCTGCCGGAGAAAATGCAGCTCAGGCTGATCGAGCCCCTGAAGGATCTGTTCAAAGACGAAGTGCGCAAGATCGGCCGCGACCTGGGCATGCCGGAGGAGATCCTGCAGCGGCAGCCCTTTCCCGGGCCGGGCCTGGCGGTGCGGGTACTGGGCGAGGTCACGGCGGAGCGGCTGGCCATCCTGCGGGAATGCGATGACATCGTGGTCAGCGAGATCAAGAACGCCGGCCTCTACCAGAAAATCTGGCAATCGTTCGCCGTCCTGCTGCCGGTGATGTCGGTGGGGGTCATGGGGGATCAGCGCACCTACGCCTGCACCTGCGCCATCCGCGCCGTGCACTCGGAAGATGGCATGACTGCCGATTGGGCGCCCCTGCCGCACGAAGTGCTGAAGAAGATCTCCAGCCGTATCGTCAACGAGGTGAAAGGGGTGAACCGCGTGGTGTACGACGTGACCTCCAAGCCTCCGGGGACCATCGAGTGGGAGTAAGCGGGCAAGTGTGCAACGGGCGCGCGTGGGCGGCGCTACGCATGTACGACGCGTAACCCTAAGACCTCCTCAAATGGATCGAAATCGCGGTCGCGATGCAGTAGGTCGTGTCCTTCGCGCATGCATTGAGTGGCGATGAGGCAGTCTATAGTTTTGCGGACCGTGTAGCCGTGCCGGCGCAGGGTTCGATAGTTGCTTGCCGCCGCGATGGCAAAATCCGTCCCTCCGGTCCGAAGTATGCGGAACTTCAAAAGGGAGTCCCTGACCTGGGCGAAAAGGGCAGGATCTGAAATACCCTGCAACACTTCGCAAAGAATGAGATCGCTCAGACCAAGGCGCTGCCGGCTCAACGCATGGGCAAGCCAATGAGTTTCTGGATTGTCTGAGCCTTTGAGATAGTCGATCCACACTGTCGTGTCGACGATGACCATGCTCAGCCACGAGGCGAAATGCGGCCGAGACGAGACCGGTGAAGATCGCCCCGCCACCGCACCTTGCCTCGGAGACGGGTGACGGCGCGCTGGGCATGGATTTCGACCAGGAGGCGGAGTCCCGCTTCCACGGTGGCCTTCTTGGTGCAGCCTCCACAGGAACGCATGGCACGACGCATCAGCTGATCGTCGATGTCAATATTGGTCCGCATCGAACGCTCCGCAAATGTGTAACAATATCAGATTTATGTGTATGAAACAAGACGTGCCCTTGGAGTTTCGTTCTTGTGGGCTGTGTGCGAGTGCGGGTTGCCTGGCTCCCCCCGGTTCAGCGGGTGCCGCGACACTGCATTCGCCATCCGGTGCTGCCCGCTACCGGGACGACATCGTATTTGTCCCTGGCGAACAGCTTGGCCAGCTCGCGTCCGATGCCGCCCGAGGCGCCGGTGATGACGGCGGGGATTCAGGGACGGAAAGAATGCGGGAAGGCGCCGTCTACGCGCCCACCAGTGCCGGCGCCGCTTCGTAGATGGAGTGCCACGAAGTGGCCGCCTTCAGCCGCTCGTTTACATTGTTGATGTTCTTCACGCCTTCCGACTGCAGCCACATGCGGAACGCGTCCGCTCCCTGCTTGGCGTAGACGGGAATGCCGTCCTTCCAGGTCGCCCGTCCGCACAGCACGCCATTGAATTTCACTCCCGCTTCGGCGGCCAGCTCCAGAGCCTCGGTGAACTCCGCGTTGCTCACGCCGGCCGACAGATAGATGAACGGCTTGGTGGCCACCCGGGCCGCTTTCAGAAACAGGTCGGCGGCTTCTTTCCGGGTGTAGGCTTTCTGCCCCGCGTAGACTTTGGCGCCTTCCACGAACTTCATGTTGACCGGCACTTCCACCTTGAGCACGTCCACGCCGTAACGCTGCTTGCTGAATTCGCGCATGCTCTCGATGACGATTTCCGGCTTCTTCCTGGAGTACTCGAAACCCTTCTCGTCTGCCCCCTCTTCATATCCGACAAATTCCAGAAAGAAGGAAATGTCGTTGGCCCGGCACTCATCGCCCAGCCGCTCCACCCAGGCATGCTTCTTGTCGTTAACGTCCTTGGGATCGAACGGCGTGTAGTACAGTAGAATCTTGATGCAGTCCGCGCCCGCTTCCTTCAGGCGCCGCACCGACCAGTGGTCGAGCAGATCGGGGAGGCGGCCGGGCCCGGTTTTGTCGTACCCCGTCTTCTCGTAGGCCAGCAGCAGTCCCGCATTCCTGGCCCGCTTCTTGGACGCCGGCAGCCCCCACTCCGGGTCGAGCAGAATGGCGCTGGCATGGGGGGTGAGCACCTCGGTCACCAGCGACTTGAATTCCTCCATCATGGCGTCGCCGACTTCGCCGCCCTTCTCCTTGGCCAGAGACTTCTGCAACGATCCGCGCTGGTCCATAGCCGCAGCGGCAATCACGCCGCGCTCGTTGGAAACGTTCTTTAGTCCTGCCAGCTTGCCAGGGGTAAGCTTCATAGTTCCTCCCATGAATGCGGAAATGTTGAGCGCATGAGAATCTCTGACATTGTAAACCAAGCGCGATTGGCCTGGCCTCGCGGCAGCCGTCTTTGCGCTCTTCGCGCCCTTCGCGGTTAAATTCTTTAACTGCAAAAAAGTTCTTTAGCCGCAAAGGTCGCGAAGAGAGCCGCGAAGTACGCAAAGGAAGCCGCGCATCTGGTCAGGCGCGCGGTTGTCCGAGCGGTAGAACATGGCCTGTGCCTCTGCGCCTGGACGGGCCGGGTTTCGATTTTCAGAATTCTGGGCAAGAAACCAGACAATCCGGAGCCAGAATGTCGCCTTGACTCCTGTCTCCAGAAGTAGGTAATATAACTACATCGTGGAAAAAGCCATTTCCGCAGCCGATGCCAACCGCAACTTCTCGCGGCTCCTGCGCGAGGTACGCGAAGGCCAGAGCTACGTGGTCACCAGCCATGGCCGGCCTGTGGCCCGTATCGCGCCCGTGAAGGCGAGCCGCGCCGCCGCTGCCCGCACCTCTCTCATGCGCCGCCTGCGATCTGAGCGTGTGGTCCGCGTGGGGCGGTGGAAGCGCGAAGAGTTGTACGAGTAGCTCGGCAACCAACCGTGAGATGCGCGCTGGACACCAACGTTTTGGCCTATGCCGAGGGCGTCAACGGCTCCACCATGAAAAAGGCCGCTCTGGGCCTCGTCGCCAGGCTTGCGGCGGAGACTACCTTCCTGCCCGTTCAGGTGCTGGGCGAACTCTTTGCCGTCCTGGTGCGCAAAGCAGGCCGGTCGCCGGAGAGGGCCCGTGCCGCGATACTGACTTGGCAAGACGCCTTTCCGCTGATCGAGACTTCGCCCGCGGTCATGCAAGCCGCGGCCGACTTAGCCGTACGCCACCGCCTGGGCATTTGGGACTCGGTCATTTTGGCGGCGGCCGCAGCCGCAGGCTGCCGCGTGCTTCTTTCCCAGGACCTCCAGCCCGGATTCACCTGGAATGGCGTAACCGTGACCGATCCATTTTCTTCCGGGACAAACCCGCTTCTGGCGGCCTTGCTGCAACCATAGGCAGTCGCTACTGTCTGAGCGTCAGCCGGCCCAGCACCGCCTGCTGCCTGGCGATCAGCGCCTGCACCCCTTGGCTGGCCACCGCCAGCATCTTGTTCAGGTGCTGCTCGTCGAATACCTGGTGCTCCGCCGTGGCCTGCACCTCCACGAACTTCCGGCCCGCGGTCATGACAAAATTCATGTCCACGTCGGCGCGGGAGTCTTCCTCGTAACACAGGTCGAGCAGGATTTCGCCCTCCACCATGCCCACGCTGACCGCGGCCACGAAGTCCTTCAGCGGGACCGAGGTCAGGGTGCCCGCATCCACCAGCTTCTCCAGCGCCAGGCCCAGCGCCACAAAAGCTCCCGTGATCGAGGCTGTGAGCGTGCCCCCATCGGCCTGGATCACATCGCAGTCGATCCAGATGGTGCGCTCGCCCATTCTCTCCAGATCGGTCACCGCGCGCAGCGAGCGCCCGATCAGCCGCTGGATCTCATGCGTGCGTCCGCTGGGACGGCCCTTGCTCACTTCGCGCGGCGTGCGCGTCAGCGTCGCCCGCGGCAGCATGCTGTACTCGCTCGAAATCCATCCTTTGCCGCGGTTGCGCAGGAACGGCGGCACGGCCTCTTCAATCGATGCGGTGCAGATCACCCGGGTGTTGCCCACCTCGATCAGGACGGATCCTTCGGCGGTGTGAATGAAATTGGGGATGATATTGACCGGGCGCATCTGGTCGGGCGCGCGGTTGTCCGAGCGGTAGAACATGGGGGAGATTCTAGCAGCCGGGCCCAGCAAACATGCCCTCGCGCTCTGGGGTCTTTGCGCTCTTCGCGCCCTTGGCGGTTAAATTCTTTAACTGCAAAAAAGTCT
>CAYOZX010000054.1:0-15964 GCA_964408515.1 uncultured Acidobacteriaceae bacterium
TGGGCGTGATCTTGACCGCCGTCAGACAGACGCCGCTGACCGCGACGCTGTCTCCGAGCTTGAGCTCCCTGGGCACGCGTGTTGCCGAAACGACGATCCGCCGGATGCCCTTGCGGTGCATAACGCCGGCTATGCGGCCCACTTCTTCAATGATGCCTGTGAACATGCGGTTTCATGATATCAGCCAGAGTGCAGCTAAACACTGGAGCCGGCGTCTGCCGAATATTGCCGAGACATGACCACGCCCGCGCCGGCACTGGACTGCTCTGCGTTGGGCGAGGCACGGAGGCCAGACGCGCGGCACGACCTGCGAATCGCCGCTACGCGTAAGGGTCGCGCAAGTATCCTTCGACCGCAAAATCCTCCCCAAACCGGTGCAGCCGGATGGCTCTTACATAGGCGGCCTCACCCATATGGGAGAAGCCCGGACCGGTAGCGAAGGGAACGGAACCGGTTCCGGCGAGAATCTTGGGCGCGTAGTAGAGAAAGACCTTGTCCACAATGCCGGAGGCGAGGGCAGCTCCATTGATCGTAGCGCCGCCCTCGATCAGCAGGCTGGTGATTTCCATCGTCCCCAGGCGGCGCACGATGCCCGCCATGTCCGGCCGTCCGTCGCCCGGGCCGACCGGAACCTGCTCCACGCGAATTCCTTGGTTCTGCAGTTGCCGTTTGCGGTTTTCCTCGGCGAACGAGCACAGCACCAGCACGTCTTCATGTGCCGTCTTGACCACGCGCGACTCGGGCGGAAGGCGCAGACGCGAATCCACGATCAATCGCAAAAGCGGCCGGCGGCGGGGAAGCCCGCTGCGGTCGGTCAGCAGGGGATCATCGGCGATGATGGTTCCCACGCCTACCAGGATGGCATCGTGCTGGTGGCGCAGGGTATGCACATGGGCGCGCGCCGGCTCGCTGGTGATCCACCCTCCCGTAGCTCCCCCGCCGCCTAACGCCGTTGAGGGATGGGACTCGCGGGGAGGAGGCGCAATCTTGCCGTCGAGCGTCATGGCCGCCTTCAGCGTGACCAGCGGCGTGCCCGTGCGAATGGATTTGGCGAAGGCCTCATTCAGGGCCTTCGCATCCTCCTCGAAGATGCCGGAAGCCACGGAAACCCCGGCATTGCGCAGACGCTCAAACCCCCTTCCGGCGACCTGGGGATTGGGATCCTGCATGCACGCTACCACCCGGCGAATCCCGGCGGCGATGAGGGCGTCGGCACAGGGCCCGGTGCGCCCCTGGTGAGAGCAGGGTTCCAGGTTGACATAGAGCGTTCCGCCCCTTGCGCGGTTTCCCGCCTGCTCCAGCGCCAGCACTTCGGCGTGCTTGACTCCCGCGAAAGTATGCGTGCCCTCTCCGGCGATGCGGCCGTCCTTGTCAACGATGACCGCCCCGACGCAGGGGTTCGGCGAAGTCAGGCCAATGCCCGCCCGCGCCAGCCCGAGCGCGTGGTGGAGCGACAACTCGTCGGTGGTGCGATCAGCCATGTTCGAATGCGTGCCACTGGGCGTCAGAGTCTCCGCGAAGAAAAACAGAGACTTGCGCGGCTACAGCCTCCGTGGCGGGAAGGCGTCAGCAGGATCGCCCTCGTCCGGTTCATCCAGGGCCACCGCCCCCGCTTTTCCCCGTGGGCCACGTTTGCGTGGAACAGGAACCGGCGAGAGTGGATCGTCCACCGGTTCGCTGGGCTGACGTGGGAACAAGGAGCTGACGAACCACCAGACGAGTACGATCGCCGCCACCACGATCAACCAGGCAAGAAAGTTCGACATCGACCACGCTATGCGAACAACGAATCCACGAACTCCCGGGGATCGAAAGGCAGCAAGTCCCCGGCTTTCTCTCCCACTCCAACGTAGCGCACCGGCACGCCCAGTTCGCGCCAGATAGGGACCACCACGCCGCCTTTGGCGGTGCCGTCCAGCTTGGTGAGCACGATACCGGTAACCCCCGCCGAATCGGTGAACTGCCGTGCCTGCTGCAGGCCATTCTGCCCGGTGGTGGCGTCCATGACTAACAAGGTTTCGTGCGGAGCGCCCGGAATGATGCGTTGCGCTGTGCGCCGCATCTTTTCCAGCTCCGCCATCAGGTTGGTCTTGGTGTGCAGACGCCCTGCAGTGTCGACAATCACATAATCCGTGTGCCGCGCCGAAGCCGCCTGCAGCGCGTCGTAGAGTACTGCCGCAGGATCGCCGCCCGCTCGAGTGCGGACCACTTCGGTTCCCGTCCTGTCGCCCCAGACTTCCAATTGCTCGATGGCGGCGGCGCGAAAAGTGTCGGCCGCGCACAACAACACTGTCTTGCCGCCGGCGCGAAAGAGCTGGGCCAGTTTTCCGATGGTAGTGGTTTTCCCGGTGCCGTTAACGCCCACCACCAGAATCACCTCCGGCGCTCCATCAACCCGTGCCGGAGGCGGGGAACCGGCTGCCGTCAGGATGGCCAGGATCTCTTCCTTGAGCAGGCGTTTGAGTTCGTCTGCGTTCTTGATCTGCTTGCGGTCGGCCTTGTCTCGCAAGCGCGCCAGGACCTCGCGCGTTGTGGCCGTACCCAGGTCTGCCCCCAGCAGCGTGCCTTCCAGGCCATCCAGCGTGTTACGGTCGATCTCCCTGCCGAATGAAACCACTTCCTCGATGCGCTCGCTCAGACTTTCGCGCGTGCGCGTCACCGCTTCCTTCATGCGATCGAGAAAGCTGGGCTTCTGCTGCTCGTCGAGACTGCCGAAGAGGGTCTGAATCATGCAAGTTCAGCGAAAAGGAGCTGCTGTAAACCCATTATAGCGGGCCGGGGTGCGCCGCGAGGGTTGGTGCCCTGGGAGCAGGCGTCCTCACTGCTGGCGGAGGCTTCGCGGTGGTTCTGCTCGGCTTCTGTTGCGGCTAGCGCCCCGCTTCTACGGCGGCGATGACATCAGCTTGGACTTCAGGGCCGGGCGACGGCGTGGCAAATGCGGGCGAGGCATGCGTGGGCGCCGGCATGCCGGCCCGCTCCAGGCGAATCTCGCCCCGGTGATAGACGGCGTCGAGGGCGGCTACGGCCGCCGGGTCGAGTCGCTTCCCGGATAAGTTGTGAATGACGCGCAGGGCGGATTCAGCATCCCGCGCCTGCTGATAGGGGCGGTTGGTGGTCAGGGCATCGAACGTATCGGCCACCGCGATGATGCGCGGTAACAAGGGGATTTCGGCCTCCTTCAGTCCATTGGGATAGCCTCGGCCGTCCAGCGACTCGTGATGCAGCTCAATGCCGGGAATCATGTCTTTCAGCTGCGCCACCGGGCTCAAAATGTTCGCGCCCTTGGTGGTGTGGGTCTTCATGATCTCGAACTCTTCCGGGGTGAGGGCCCCCGGCTTTTTCAGAATCCGGTCTTCAATTCCTATTTTCCCCACGTCGTGCAGCTGAGCGGCCACACGCACGATTTCGACAAACTCCTCGGGATGTCCCATTTCCCGCGCAATCAGCAGGGAATAGCGTGTGACCCGGTCGGAATGGCCGCGAGTGTAGGGGTCCTTTTCGTCGACTGCGCCGGCCAGCATCTGAATCGAGCCCATGAACAGCTCCCGGTTCTCGGTCGCCGCGCGCTTGAGGTCGAGAACGAACTGTTCCAGCTCCTCCGACATGCTGTTGAACGTGGCCGCCAGTTCTCCGATCTCGGTGCGGCTCGACAACTGAACCCGCTGCGAAAAATCTCCCCGGGCGATGGCGCGGCTGGACGCGGTGAGAATCTCCAGCGGATTGGTGATGCGGCGGGCCGCGAAAATACTGATTCCGATGCTGAGCAGGATGGCCAGCAGCGCCAGCAACCGGGCAGTGCGCTGCATTTCGAAAACGTCCCGATAAGCCTCGTCCCGCGGCTTCTGCACGATGACCGCCCAATTCAGGTTGCCTACGGGAACATAGGTGCCCAGCATCTTGGTGCTCTTCTTGCCCTCCTGCACGCTGAACTCCCGCGTGGCGGCCACCAGCTGCGCCTGGCCCCCCTGTTCCACAAAGTTGCGCACGATCTCCGAATTGGTCATGTCCTGCCCGGTGGCATAATCAGGTGTGGCGCCAGCCACCAGGCGGCCTTCGCTGTCCACCACGAACGGCGCCAGCCCGCCACGATTGATCTCCTGCAGACGGCGGATCAGGAACTGCATGTCTTCCACTGCGCCGATCATGCCCAGGAAGCGCCCGCCGTACATCACCGGCGTGCTGACCAGCATCACGGTGCGCGTGGATTTGCCGCTGCCCACCACCAGCGCCTGTCCGCTGTAGGCCCGGCCCTCGCGGGCGGCGTCGTACGCCCGCAGCAGATCGCGTTGTAGGAAGGCATCGGGAGCGATGCGTCCGGCGGAAATTCCCTTGGACTCGGCATTGAGCAACGTGGCGTATGCCAGATCGGGGGAGGAGGAAACAAAGTGCTCCAGCAAAGCCCGCAGCTCAGGCGCGTTCACATGCTCGGCCGTGATGTCTCCTCCACTGGCAACCTGCAGGGCAGAAGAGAGATTGGCCAGCATCATGCGCAGCGATTCCTGGTGCTGCGAAATGTCGTCGGCCAGAGAGCGCGTCACCGCGTACTGCAGCAGGCGCTCATTCGTGATCAGCCGCTCGCGGTTGATGGATTCCACCTGCTGCGAGTAAAAGTACATCGGCACCACGCTGACCAGAATAAGCACACTGAGGATGACGTACAGAATGTGAATGCGCGATGGCAGGGGTATTTTCACAGACAAGTGGCCTGGCTCTGCCTCCGGCGGACTGCTTGGGGCATGGGTTCCCTGAAAATTTTACTAGCAGAAAAGTCTGGCATGGTCAGACCGAAGGCCATGTCTATTACCAAAGTACCCCCTGGCCTTCCGCCGGAACCTGGCGGCGCGCGCAACCTGCCTGCGCTCTAGTTGTTATAGACAACGAACAGGCTGCCACCGGTCTGGTTGCACTGTCCGTCCACCGTGTTATCGGTATTGATCGTGAGCTTGCACTCGGCGCCCGCCGTCCCGGTTACTCTGGCAGCGGGGTTGTCAGGCGTCGCCAGGGCCGTTTTCGTCTCTGTTCCCGTGGAGACCGACAGCATGGCCAGGACGATCTTGCGGTAGCTGCGGGTATGCTGCGGGCCGATGACCGAAAGATTTTCCACCTGCAACGGCGACGGCTTCGCCTCGGCCCGGCTTGGCACGGCGCTCTTTGCCACCAGGCAGTTGACGCTCGCCACCATGTTTTTCACGGTTGCGGCGGAGCTGGTATAGATCACCTTGGGACACGATTGTGCGCCCGCACTGGCTGCAAACACCGAGAGCAGGACGGCAAGAAGGGAAATTGGTCTGTGAGGCATGGCTGCATTCTACAAATCATGCGCCATCAGGTAACGTTTCGAAAGACCAAGCTCTTAAGTGACAGACCTCAGCCGGAGTTTCTTCTTCGCGGTTTTTGAGGCTTCCTTCGCGAGCTTCGCGGTTCATAGATGTGACAGGCGAACCGCAAAGGTCGCCAACGCCCCGCGAAGGGCGCGCAGAGGAATTGTCAAGCCGGCCCAGACACGTTCCGTGGAGACCTCGACACGCGCAAAGAGTTTGCCAGCGATCGAACTGGAAGCTAATTGCTTGCCGCCACTTCGCTCTTCGCGCTGCGGGTCATCAACTCACGAATCGCTTCCGCGGGCGGCTTGCCCCGGTGCAGGACTGCGTCCATCTGTTCGGTGATTGGCATTTCCACGCCCCGGGCACGCGCGAGGCCGACGGCCGCCTCAGTGGTGAATACGCCTTCCACCACCGCCCCCCGCATGGCAGCGATGATGTCCGGCAGCTTGCGCCCGCGTCCCAGTTCGACTCCGACGCTGCGGTTGCGCGACAGACCGCCGGTGCAGGTCAGCACCAGATCGCCCAGCCCGGCCAGGCCGGACATGGTCTCCGCTCTGCCGCCGCACGCCACCGCCAGGCGGGTCATCTCGGCCAGGCCGCGGGTGATGAGTGCGGCCACGGAGTTGTGTCCCAGCCCCAGCCCGTCGCATACACCCGCTGCGATGGCGATGATGTTTTTCAGCGCGCCACCCAGTTCCACGCCGGTGACATCATCGTTGGTGTAGAGCCGGAAACGCGAATCGCTGAACTCGCGTTGTATGCAGGCGGCGAGATCGGCATCATGGGAAGCGATGGTGACGGCAGTAGGGTCGCCACGAGCCACCTCCTTCGCGAATGAAGGCCCGCTCAGCGCTCCCAGACGAGGTACAAACCCAGAGCCGCCGGCAACCACCTGCTCGATGACCTCGGTCATGCGCAGCAGCGTGCCTTCCTCCAGTCCTTTGGTGGCGGTCACGAACTGCATGCTGGGCCTGAGATGCGGGCTCATCTGCTGGAACAGCGGCCGGCAATGCTGCGACGGCATTACGCTGACTACGATTTCCGCATCCTCCAGCGCTTCCGGCAGACTTCCGGTGGGCGAGACGCTTTCCGGTATGATTTGTTCCGGCAGAAACAGATCATTGACCCTGCGGGCGGAAATCGAATCGCGGACGGCAATTTCATACGCCCACAGCCGCACCTGGTGGCGGCCGCCGCGTCCCAGCACAACCGAGAGGCCGGTGCCCCAGGCCCCGGCGCCGATGACCGCGACCCGGCTCATGGCTTTCCGTTCTTTCTTCGCCACATGAAATGCGGCTCGGTACCGGCCATAAGCCGGCGGATGTTCTGATGATGCCGGGCAAGAATCAGCCCTGCAGCCGTAGCCATAAACACCAGGACCAGAGGCCTGTCGCCGTATTCGTGGAGTCCCCATGCCAGTAGAGGAAAGCCGGCGACGGCGACCATCGATCCCAGCGACACATAGCGGAATGCCAGCACGACAACCGCAAAGATGCATGCCGTCACCAGTACCGCTCTAGGGGCCAGCATCAGGAACGATCCCAGGCCGGTAGCCACGCCCTTGCCGCCGCGAAACTTCAGCCACACGGGAAACACGTGCCCAAGCACCGCGGACAGCGCTGCTGCCCCTGCCCGTATGCTGACCATCGCCGGCAGGGCTGGCCAGAAGTGGTCGGGAAACCAGGGAACGGTAGCGTATGCCCAACTCACGATTTCCTTCTGGCTTAGCAGGAGGGAAACGAAAATGGCGGCCGATCCTTTGAGCGCATCCAGAATCAGCGTCAAGACTCCCAGCGCGGCGGAGGACCGCGCCACATTGGTTGCGCCGATGTTTCCGCTCCCGGTCTTCCTGACGTCCTCCCCGCGAACCAGCCGCACCAGAATGAGCCCGAAAGGAATGGATCCCAACAGGTAACTCGCGATTACGGTGAGGAGTAGGACAGTCATTCTGTTGTAGGGTCGAGCCGCGCCGGCGCGGCGCCGGCCCCCGCCCGCCTGCTTCTGTTGACGATTTCTCTGGCGCGATCAGCCGCTATCCAAGTGCGAAGCGCGCCAACTTTGTGTATTTCGCGCCCCCGCGCAGGAGCTGGCTCTCGTACAGAAAGAATTCGCGGGCGGTCATCGTACCAAACTCGGGTGCCGGTAAAGCAGCCAATTTCTCCTGCAATCGCCCGAACGTTTGGTTCACCCGGTCGTCCCGGTGCGGCGCCGGCGCCCCGGAGCCTCTGCGCGCCAGAGTGAGATGTGGGCTGTAGGTGTGCTCTTCCCGGGGGATGCCGAGCGAAGCGGTGGCCTCGTCTACGGCTCGTGCCAGCACCACCAGCTGCGGCTCCGCCTCGACCCCCGCCCAGAACACCCGCGCCGCCTTGGCGCCGGGAAAAAATCCATAGCCGCGAAATACGATCTGCATAGCGCTTCCTCGGACCTCAGCCAGGGAGTGCTTGAGATCCTCCACTGTCTCACGCGGCTGCTCGCCGGCAAACTTCAACGTCAGGTGCATTGACTCGGGATGGACCCAGCGTGCATCCGGAGCGAGTCCGCGCACGCCATCGAGAAACAGTTGCAGCCGCTCCCTGACGGCATCGTCGATGTCGAGAGCAATGAAGGTGCGCATGGTTGCGAATACCGCTGCTTACATCAGCTGCCTCCTCAACATATCCAGCGCCTGCTGGCTGGCATAAAAGCGGATGCGCTGGCGGTCGCCGGGGAATTTTCTCTCCGCCGCCTCCGTGCCCTTTTCTCCCGCCAAAGCATGGAACACAAGCCCGACCGGTTTCTGCTCTGTGCCGCCCGTGGGTCCGGCTACCCCGGTGATTCCGATTCCCCATGTGGCTCGGCAGCGCTTCCGTATGCCCTCAGCCAGCGAGACCGCGACCTGGCGGCTCACCGCGCCGTGCTTTTCCATGAGTTCCGCCGGGACATCGGCGAACGCCGTCTTCAGTGCGTCGGAATAAACCACCGCCCCGCCCAGAAAATACCGCGAGCTGCCGCTGACCGACGTGAGTCGTTCCGCCAGCAGACCTCCGGTGCAGGACTCCGCCACCGCCAGGGTGGCGTTCCGCATCTGCAGGTAGTAGCCCACGATCTGTTCCAGGGAATCGCCGTTGTCGGAGAAGACGTGATCTCCCAGTTCCTCTTCAATTTCGCCCGCCAGTTGATCCACCCGTTCCTGCGCCGCCTGTAACGAACTGGCGCGGGTCTTCAGATGCAACTGGATCTCTCCTGCCGCCGCCAGGATCGTGGTCTGGACATCGCTATAGCGCTGGTAGATCGGTGCGACTCGCGCGTCAGCCTGCGACTCTGCCATCATCCCAATTCGCAGCAGGCGTGTGGCCAGAAAAAGCGGCGGCAACTTGGCTTTCAGCCGATGCATGCACTGCTCGTCGAATAAGGCTTGCAGTTCGTGCGGAGGCCCGGGGAGGAGCATGATGATCTTCTCCTCGCCTTCATAGCGCCCGCACAGCCATTGCCCCGGCGCGCTGCCGTTGGCGTTCGGAAGCACGACCGCCCCTGCCATCACGTCCGCCTGCTTCAGATTGTTGGGCGACATTTTCATCCCGCGCGAGGCAAACCGCTGTTCCAGTCCGGCGATCAATTGAGGATCGCGCAGCAGTTCCAGACCGAGTGCGTCGGCCACAGCCTCCCGCGTAAGATCGTCTTCCGTCGGTCCCAGCCCGCCCATGAAAATGACGATATCGGCCCGCGACAGCGCCAGGATGGCAGCGCCCGTGAGGTGCTCCCGGTTGTCGCCGACGATGGTCTTGAAGATGACTTCCGCGCCCAGTTGGTTCAGCCGTTCCGTGAGGAAAAGGGAATTGGTGTCTTGCCGGAAAGGGGTTAGAAGCTCCGAGCCGATGGCGATGATCTCGGCATTCACGCCTCAAAGTGTAAATGAAAATCGCGGGAGAACGGATTCGTCTCGACTACGGATCGTGTCCCAGGAGCCATGCGCTGAAACCTGCAAAGCTAAGACCTGCGCCTACCCCGCCGCATCCGAAATCAGGGACGCCCCCTGAATGCCCCACGAAAGATGATGCACCGCCCCGGTGGTGGCCAGCACGGCCGCTCTTCCCGGAGCAAAGGCAAGTCCCACCAGGCCATGCCCGGCGACTTCCAGGGACGGTGTTCCATCAGGTGTGACTTTTACGATCCCCCTCCGGCCGGAGAGCGACGCAGCCACATACAGATTGCCCTCCGCGTCAAAGGCCAGCCCCTGGGGCCGTCCCAGCCCACGATAGAAAACCGAAACGCTGCCGTGCGGATCGACCTTATAGATGCAGTCGAAACTCGAGGTGGTCGGTCCGGTCACGTACAGATGGCCGCCGGGACCGAATGCCAGGTGATAGGCGGACACGCTGGGCTCAAGTGTGGCAAACACGAAGATTTGCCGGTCTTTGCCGATCTTGAAGATGGTGCCGCTGCGATCACCGACATAGAGATTCTCTTCCCCATCGAAAGCGATTCCGGTGGCGACACCCATCCCTTCGGCGTAGGTCGACATGGTTCCATTCGGCGCCACCCGGTACACCGCGCCGTCGAACCGCGAAGAAACATACATCTGCCCGCCGCGGTCGAACGCAATCGAGGTCGCATTCATCAGGTCGGCCAGGAAGGGCTTCACGTTGTAGTTGGTGTCGATCTTGAAGATGGCCACCGGCACCTTCTGCTCCCGCGCCCCGGAGAAGGTCACGAAAATGTTGCCCTCGGCATCGAGCGCCGGATTGGTCACCGGGTGCAGGTTTTCCGCGATCGGCACCGCGACCTTGATCGGGTGCGCATTGCTGGAGCTTCCGTTGGTCGAAACCACCACCGGCCCCGTGGAAGCCCCCACCGGTACCCGGGCCACCAGGAAGTCATCGGAGCTGATGATGATCGACCCTTCCACCTCCCCAAAATTCACCCGCGGCCGGCGCAGGCCGGTCGGCCGCAGGCTGCTGCCCACAATGCGCACTTCACCCCCGGGCAGGGCTGCGGCAGGCTGCAAGGCCTCAATGTGCGGGTGCCCGTTGACGTTTTTCTTGCCCAGCAGACGGTCTGAAATTCCCATGAATCCAGCTTCCTGAAACGCTCGCCCGGCCGGTTATCGCGGCAGAACACCCAGGCGCAGCACGGCCTGCAGCATCACCCAACTGTAGACCCCCGCGCCTACGTCATCGATCACGATGCCCATGCCCTCGGGCAGGCGTTCCAGCCGGCGAAGGGGCGATGGCTTGACAATGTCGAAGCCACGAAAAAGTATAAAGCCCAACAGGAGAGATTGCCACGTCACCGGCGCCGCGATGACCGCGAGAAGTTGTCCCGCCACCTCATCAATCACAATAAATTGCGGATCCCGGCGCCCGCTGGCTCGCGCCACCCGCGTGGCCGCGGGAATTCCCGCCAGGACCGCAATCGAAGCCACCAGCAGCGGCGTCCAGGGCCGCCATCCCGGCGCCACCCAGTGCGCGCCCAGCCACCACAGGAGAAGCGTCACTGCCGAGGCCCACGTTCCGGGTCCGGGACGCAGGTATCCGACTCCGCAAAAAGTTGCCACCAGCCGCGCCCACAGCGGGCTCACTTGCGTGTCTCTGCCTTCTTGCTTCCTTTGCAGCGCCGCCGTCCCGGTTTCACCAGGCGCGCTCGGCTCCTGTCGCACCCGCATCTCGCTGGCTCTCGGGTGGGCCTCAGGCATCCTCATCGTTATCCCTCGAACCGCGCTCCACCTTCGCGCTCGTATCCCGCAAGGGAGACAACACCACGTAGCCGCCGCTCGCCCATTTCCCCAGATCGATCAGACGGCAGCGCTCGCCGCAGAAAGGAAAATCGGCAGCCTTGCGGTTCACCCGCTTTCTGCAGATGGGACACCGCAACTTCAATACGCGTTTGCGAGCCATTCACTTCCTACAGAATCGTTGCCACCAGGTCGTAGTCATGCGCTTCTGTGATACGGCAACGGTAGAACTCGCCCGCCCTGGCCTCTTTCCCTTCGGCTACGTCGTTGACCAACACCTTGCCGTCGATCTCGGGCGCATGCATGGCAGTCCGTCCCTCGAGCAGCAGTTCGCTCTCTCCGGAGACGCCTTCCAGCAGCAGGTCCATTTCCGCGCCCACCAGCGCTTGCTTCTTCCCGCGGCTGATCTTCCGCTGAATCTGCATCAGGCGTTTGCGCCGGGCTTCGATCTCCTTCGCGGGCAGCTTTCGCTCGTACACAAACGCATCCGCGCCCTCCTGGTCGGAATACCCGAACGCGCCCATCCAGTCGAAGCCGGCGTCGCGGACAAACTGGCAGAGCTCCTCGAACTCGCTTTCCGTCTCTCCCGGAAAGCCCACGATGAACGACGTCCGCAGCGTCAACCCGGGAATCTCGCGCCGCATCTTCTCGATCGAGCGCAGGAAAATCTCCCCTCCTCCGCCGCGCTTCATCCGCTTCAAGACTCCAGCTGCCGCGTGCTGCAACGGTACATCGATGTAGGAACAGATCTTTTCGTGGGACGCGATGGCTTCCAGCAAACGTCCCGTGATCTTGTTGGGATAGGCGTAGAGAAACCGGATCCAGCGCAGCTCTTCGATTCCCACCAGCTTTTCCAGCAGAAGCGCCAGGCCGTCCTGCAGACCGAAGTCTTCGCCATAGCAGGTCGTGTCCTGTCCGATCAGGGTGATCTCGCGCACGCCGGCGCTCGCCAGCCGTTCAGCTTCCGCTACCACCGACTCGAAGCGTCGCGACCGGAACTTGCCGCGCAATTGCGGAATGATGCAGAAACTGCAGGGATGGTCGCAACCCTCGGCGATCTTGATGTAGGCCGTGTGCCCCGGCGTGGCCAGGACCCGCGGCGTGGTCTCGTCATACAGATAGTTGGGCAGGTCGGCGATGGCGCCCTGCCAGCTTTCCCGGGAAAAGCGCCCCTGGGCGGCGCGGGCGTCACCCTCAGGCCGCGACCGCAGGATGTGAAATGGAGACCCCGCTGCCACAGGCGCGACTCCCGTGGCGGCCAGAATCTGCTCCAGCTCCCCGGTTCCGACCACCGCATCGACTTCCGGAATATTCTTCCGAATCTCGTCGCGGAAGCGCTCCACCAGACAGCCCGCCACCACCAGCTTCCGCGCCTTTCCCTCGGCCTTGTGCTTGGCCATTTCCAGGATGGCGTTCACCGACTCCTGCTGGGCGGTGGAGATAAACGAGCAGGTGTTGACCACGATGACGTCAGCTTCTTCCGCGGCGGGCGTCAGCTCCGCCCCGGCTCGCGCCAGCAGGCCCATCATCACTTCGCTGTCGACCAGGTTCTTGGGACACCCCAGGCTCACGAATCCTACCTTCGTAACCGTCGACGAAGCCCGGTCTGTGCGATCTCGATTCGAGGCTGTGGGGAGCGCTGCTGAGGGACTCTGCGCAGGCATGTAATCTATTGATTCTAACATGCTTGCTTTCCCACTAGGGGTCGCATCCCTTTGGTGCGGCCGTGCACCAAAGAATGTACGACTGAAAGCGGCCCGCGGCGGCGTCAGCATGCTAACCTTGAATTACTTTACATCGCCCACAGTCTGCGTTTCGCGGAGGAATGATGACGCGAGCACTGTTTTTCTACACTGCTCTGCTTTCGCTGCTGATACTTGCCTCGGCGGCGGTTGCGCAAGAAGAAAAGCATGAGCTTGCCGGCATGATCGGACGCACCTTCGTCAGCGATCAGGGCGTGACCGGCATCACGGCTCCCGACACCATCCTGCACAGCGGCAAGGGGCTGACCTTCGAAGTCAACTACGGGCGGCATCTTCTGGGATTGGGCATTGCCGGACTCACCCTGGAGGTTCCCTTCGTCGCCAATGTCGACGAGAACGTGCACTTCAGCGTGAATGCGGTTCCCAGGGACTACAAGTCGTTCTTCATCACTCCTGCCATCCGCGCCAATCTGTTTCCCGGCGCCGGACTTTCGCCCTGGGTCAGCGTGGGCGGAGGCTTCGGGTACTTCAATGAAAATGGCACACTGGAGTTTGGCGGCGCCAACCCGGGCAAGACCGGCACCGCGACCAGCGTCTTCCAGTTTGGCGGCGGCCTGGACGTTAAGATTCTGCCGCGCATCAGCGTGCGCGGTCAGGTGCGCGACTTCTTTTCCGGCACTCCCCAGCTCAACGTGGATACGGGCAAGAGCCGCCAGCACAATCTGTACGTGGCCGGCGGGGTGGTGTTTCACTTCTGACGGCGAATCCGCGACCGGAAACTCAGCCCCCGCGGGGCGCTACAATCTGCGCGTATAATTCCGGCAGCCGGCGCACGTCCTGAGCGGAATCGGCAAAGCGCGCGCTCTGGTAGCAGCGGGTGAATTCCGCCACCTTCTCGCGGACAGTCGCATCCTCGATCCGCAAGACAAACTCTCTCGGAGTCTGTGCTGGCGAGCGCTGCCAGCCCCGCTTGGCGACCGCCTCCGTCATGCGCTCATACCAGATGGTCGCCGCCGCCCGGGGAGATTTCTCCGGACGCCCGGCCAGACGACGCCGCTGTAGTTCCCGCCACAGCCCCTTGCCGTTGGCGGCCAGCAGCAACAGGGCCACGGCGAGCCCGCTCCCCAGGCTCCAGCGCCGTGGCGATGCGGAAATCTTTCCCTGCGTTCGGCGCGCCGCCGCCAATAGCGATTCATAGCGGCTGCGCCACCACTGTCTCAACTCCTGGACCAGTTGCCGGCCGCTGCTCTGGGCTCCCATGGCCAGCATGCGCTGATGCGTGGCGTCGTAGTCTACGACCCAGTCTCGCCACCACGATCTCATGGCATCGACGTACAGCATCACCCGCCCCCAACCGCTGCGCACCGGCAGGGCAGCTCCCGGAGTCGGATCAAAAGCCACCCACCCGTACCCGGGAAAGTAGGCTTCCACCCAGGAGTGCGCGTCCCTGGCCCGGACCACGTACTGCGAGGTCACATCGTTGAACTCGCCGGTGCGGAAGCCGTTCACCACGCGCGATGGAATGCCCAGCGTCCTCAGCATGACCGCCATGGAAGAGGCGAAGTATTCGCAGTGTCCCTGTTTGCGCTCGAACAGAAAATTGGCCAGGGGATCGTGGGGCACGCGGCGCGGCAGCTGCAGCGTGTAGAGAAAGCGCGTCTGCAGATAGGTCTCCAGTGCCACCGCCTTGTCGTAGTTGTTGCCCGCCCGCTCCGTGATCTGGCGGGCCAGCTGCGCAATGCGCGGATCCAGTTCCGGCAGCTTCAGGTAGCCGGCCAGCCCTCCCGGCAGGGTGGACTCCTCTTCGCGCCTCAAATCCTCTGCTTCTGGTTGCGCCACGTCGGAAGTCGCCTGGTAGCGGCTGACGGGACGCTCCGGATCGAGATCAAATACCGCTCCTCCGCCATCCATGGCAACCCGCCGGTAGCCGCCTTCGAGAATCTGCGCGCGATCGGCAAGGAAGAACACGTTTGTGCCCACCGGCTCCATCAGCACGCGGTAGTGTATGAGGCGTGGCGCAACCTTGGGTGCGCCTGCAGCCATCGCAGACAGCACGAAGCGCCCATCGAAGCTCTGCCGCACGGGCCGCGATTCGTGATTGTTGGACCATGTCCGTCCGTCGAAGTTGCTCAGGGAGATTCCCCGCCACTTCAGGTCGTAGCGGCCCTGCGCGTCGCCCTCAATCTGAATGTGCATCACCAGGGCGCTGGACTGCTGAATCTCACCAATTCGTCCCAGCTGCACTTCATCGCTGAATCCGGTGGCGAGGTCTCCCCCGGGCGCGTACGCGCTCAGGTATCCGGCAGAGACCCGCGGCAGCACGAAGAAGATCGCCGCCGCCGCCGCGAAAATGGATACCACCAGCACCGGTGACGCCATCAGCAGCGAACCGGCCAGCTTCCGGAGAGAGGCTGTCCCGCCGGTTTCTTCCCGCGCGTAGACTTTGGCTGCGCGCGAGGCGTGCCGTATCTCCATCAGGATGAACGCCACCACTGCGGCCAGCAGGAAGGCGACAAAGGCCGCCAGAAAAACGCCGTCGACGGTGAGCAGCGCCGCCGCCAGCACCATGAGAAACGCAATCACCGCCAGGAAATAGAAATCGCGGTCGCGCTGGGCGGAAAACAATCTCACCACCAGCACGAACAGCACCAGGTGCACGGTCGCGTTCAGGAACCCTCCCGAAAGCAGGAGATAGTCGGCCACATAGAACGCGACATAGGCGACGGTGAGAATTCCCGTCCAACGTTCGCTCAATAGCCACGAACTGCGCCGCCACAGCAGGTAACCGCGGAACACCAGGGCCGCACTCACCAGGCTGACCGAGGCAGCATCCAGGCCACCGGTTGAGACCAGAGTGATAAAGCTCGTAAATACCAGCAGAAACAATGCAATTTCAAAGTAACGCTGGATGCCGGATGAGGAGCGGGCGGGGGCAACCTCGACTGGAGTGAAGGGCGGCATCACGGACTTCCATTGTGTCGCAAGGGGCCCGCGAAGGAAAGAGTACCTAGGGCATATTTGCGCCCACAGGACTTAAGTCTTCTCATTGCGGCAAGACTCGTCGGCGGGTCTGAAACTCTTCGTTGTAAGCCGGGGAAACCGCAGCCACCGCGGCGGCAAACAATCGCGGATGTTAAAATCGTCCTGGTCAGGTATCGGTCTCGCGCGACGTATTCCCGCCAACCCCGCCAGGTCCGGAAGGAAGCAACGGTAACGGGCTCTTGCGT
>CAYOZX010000055.1:0-15816 GCA_964408515.1 uncultured Acidobacteriaceae bacterium
CGCGTGGCCCGCGCGATCCTGCGAGGATATCTCAGGCGGAAAAGCGAAGTCGTGGTCCCCTGGACCATGCACCCCGCAATCAAGGTGTACCAGTTGTTTCCTGGGTTGGTGGAACGTGCCATGGCCCGGCTGACCCGGCGTCTCGACTAAGCGGAGCCATCCAATTCAGCCAGCATGGCTTCCATTTCCGATTGAGCGTGCGCGTTGCCGGTCGCTTTGGCGGAGGTAATGCCATCGGAGAGCATCTTTCGCGCCTCGGGCAACCGCTGCGCCCTGACTAGAGTCTGTGCTGCCATGAAATAGCCGGCGGTGTATTCGGGATGGGCTGACAGCAGTTTGGCGAATTCCTCCATGGCCTGTTCCACCTCGCCGGCGTTGGAATACTCCATGGCAAGCCCGTAGCGGGCAAAGGCGTCAGCAGGATTCTGGGTGAGAATTTCGGTCAGCATCACGATCCGGTCCATGGAATTGAGCTTACTACAAGCGATGACCCGTCTTGCTGGTTCGTGCCGCTCGTTCCTGGGGACGAGCTTGCCGTACAATGTTGTGCGTTCAAGATACGCATCTTGGCTTGCCCTTTCTTCATGCCCGAGGAGCCTTTCGACGGAGGATGGCTCCATCCTTCCCGCCTGCCCTTGGGACGCGGCTGGCATGGACGATGTTTCGCGCCCGGCCATGAAGGCGAGCAGCCCTCCCCCGATGACCTTCGCGAGTTCTGCAACCTGGGCTATGCGATGGGCTGTCCACGCCTGCCCGCGCAACGAGATTGCGACGCCGTCCGTTTCGTGGTTACAAGAGATCTCGGCTCCCAACTCCGCCTTTCCTTCGTCTGCGAAGCCGGTCATCGTCCCGTCGCCCACGGCGTGCTGGAGTACGATTCCGGGCGCGGCGCCTGGCTCTGCGGTCACTCCGATCCGCGAATTCAGAAAATGGCTGAATGTTATGTGCAGTCTTATCTGCGGCGTAAAATCCCGTCCGCGGCCGCGGATTACGTCTCGAGCGCACCCGCATGAACCAGAACGAAAATCTTGCCCTGCCCCGGCCGGTTCGCGATTCGCAGTCCGAAATGGCCGAGATCGTCCTGCCCAATGATGCCAATTTGCTTGGCGCCCTTCTGGGTGGCCGCCTTATGCACTGGATCGACCTGGCTGCCGCCATGGCGGCTCATCGTCACTCCCGCAACTACGTGGTCACCGCCTCCATTGACCATCTTGATTTCAAGGTTCCCGTCCACGTCGGTGACCTGGTGATTCTGCGCTCGTCGGTGAACCGCGTCTATCGCACCTCGATGGAAGTTGGCGTCAAGGTGTGGGTGGAAAATTACATTCACGACCATTGTGAGCATGTGAGTTCTGCCTATTTGACATTTGTGGCGGTCGACGCCGCCGGCCGCCGTCTTCCCGTTCCTCCAGTCATTCCCGAAACCGACGAACAGAAACGCCGCTACGAGGATGCCGGACGCCGCCGCGAGATTCGCCGCCTGGAGATGGAGCGAAAGCGCTCGCCAGGACGATAGCGACTTGAGCCATGGCTGACCGTCTCCAGGGCAAGGTTGCCATTGTGACCGGCGCCGGTAGCGGCATCGGGCGCGCTTGCGCCCTGGCCTTGGCGCGCGAAGCCGCCCGCGTGGTGCTGGTGGGTCGTCGTCAGGAGCGCGTTGAAGCCGCGGCCCGCGAGGCCGGCGCTCCGGCAATCGCGGTGCAGGCCGATGTTTCCCGCCTGCCGGACATCGAAAGAGTTATCGAGCAGACGCTGAAAGTTTTCGGACAGTTCCATGTCCTGATCAACAACGCCGGCATCCTTCATGCCGGAACCGCCGAGCAGGTCACCGAGCAACAATGGGACGAAACCTTCGACCTCAATGTTCGCGGCCTTTGGCTCCTCTCTCGCGCTGCGTTGCCGCACTTGCGCAAGTCGGGGGGAGGCTCCATCATCAATGTCGCCTCCGTTCTGGGGATCAATGGCGCTCGGAACCGGGCAGCATATGCCGCCTCCAAAGGCGCTGTCGTCCTGTTGACCAAATGCATGGCCATCGATCACGGGCCGGAGAACATTCGCGTCAATGCGCTTTGTCCTTCCTTCGTGGAGACCGAGTTGACTGCGGGCTATCTCCGCACCGTGCCCGATCCCGCGGCGGTGCGCCGCGAACGCGTCGCGGTCCACCCTCTGGGACGCCTGGGTCGGCCTGAGGACGTAGCCAGCCTCGCTGTCTATCTTGCCAGCGATGAGTCGTCGTGGGTGACCGGCGCCGTGTATCCCGTGGACGGCGGTTATCTGGCGGTCTGAACCACTTCCAATCTGAGAACGCGAGAACTCAGAGCTGGATAGTCCCGCCGCCCATTTCCTCTCAGCTGCATCCCGTATAATCAAGACATGAGCGCTCCGCAAGCGCCGCGCCCCGGACACCAGCCGCCTGCTCCTCAGCCGTTACCCGGCGTGGGCGCGATCGTGGCTGTAGGCTCGGGCAAGGGCGGAGTGGGAAAAACTACGCTGGCCGTCAATCTGGCGATTGTTCTCTCGCGGCTTGGACACCGGGTCGGCCTTCTCGACGCCGACGTCTACGGACCGAATGTGCCTCTCATGCTCGGCGTCAGTGCGCAACCCAGGGTTCTAGGGGACAACCGCATCGAGCCGCTCGAGGCCCACGGCCTTAAGGTCATCTCGGTCGGTTTTTTGAATCCGGGCGACAAGCCGCTGATCTGGCGCGGTCCCATGCTGCACTCCATCATCCGCCAGTTTCTTGGGTCTGTGATGTGGGGCGAGCTCGACTACCTGATCGTGGACCTCCCACCTGGAACCGGAGACGTTGCATTGTCGCTGATACAGACCGTTCCCCTCACCGGCGCGATCGTGGTCTCCACTCCCTCCGACGTGGCGCTGCAGGATGCCCGCAAAGCTATTGAAATGTTCCGCCAGATGAAGGTGGACGTTGTGGGCATGGTGGAGAACATGAGCTTTTTCGTGTGCCCGCATTGCAACCGGCAGACGGACATCTTTTCACGCGGGGGCGCGGAAAAGACCGCGGCTCAGTTTGGAGTCCCCTACCTCGGAGCCGTGGAGCTCGATCCCGACATCCGCAAAGGCGGCGATGACGGCCGTCCCGTGGTTCTGGATGGAGAGGATGCCGCTCCCGCCCGGTCGCTATACAATTTCGCCCGCAGAGTCATTGATCGGGTGGAGGAGATCAAGTCCACCGCCGGCGAAGGCGTCATTCACATACAGTAAGTGCCCGCGGAACTCGCCATTCCCGGCAGAGGAACGGGAACCCATAGCTCGTAATCTTTCGGGAAAAGTCGCCCCGGTCACCGGCGCTGCTCCAATCGTCCTTCAAGAGAACCCTCACTCGCAGGGCACCTGCGAGCCTGCGGTCACAGTTACAGGCGGCGCAGACGACAGGACGCACTCCGCCGCGCTACCCCGCACGACGTCCGCCGCGACTTCCTCGCTTCCGTTCGCGAGGTAAACCCGGTTCTTGCCTTGGACCCGAACTCTGACTTCCTTCCCCGCCTTCCAGGCGGCAGGGAAGTACCCGGTCAGACTCTCATATCGAACCACTTGCTTCTTCCCACCGAGAGCGAGCGTTAGATCGAAGAAAGGGTACCCATCGTAGACTGGAACTCTTCCTTCCCAATAGGCGATCCGCCCGCGTTCGTATGCCTTGACGGCGAGTACCTTGGCGGTCTGGGCCTCTTGCGCGAAGGCGAAAGCTGCCAGCAGCAGAAAAAGAATTGAGGGGACGCGCTTCATATATTCATTAGATGCGGTACTTGAGCAATCTCCGCAGCCGGAACCGTTCGTCCGGGTCTTTATCTTCCATGATCAGGTCCGCCACCATCTCGCCCAGCGCCGGACCGTGTTTGAATCCGTGTCCGGAGCCGCCCCCCACCAACCATACATTTTCCATTGAGGGATGGCGGTCGATGATGAAATCGTTGTCCGGGCTGTTCTCGTACTGGCAAACGCGAGATTCCAGCAGAGGCGCATCCTTCATCGCGGGAAAGCGGAATCCGATGTATTCGCGCACTCTCTTCAATTCCTCTGCGCCTACCGTACGCTCTCCCGACGTCGGATCGAACTCCGGCCCCCGTGTGTCATCCGCTACCTTGAATCCCCGGCCTTCATTGCCCGGAATGCCGTACATGAACGTCTCACGATGATCCGCCCAAACCGGCAGCCTGGTGTCGTTGAAACGGTCATCACCTCGAGGAGCGCCAAAGAAGAATACATCCTGCTTGGTCGCACGAATCTTCTTGCCAATGGTGTCAGGAAAAAGCTTTCCCAGCCACGGCCCGCAGGCAAAAACATATTGGTCGGCCTGCAGACGGGCGCCATCGGAAAGGTTCAAGCTGTTCCACTTTTTGTCCTCGAGACTATCGGGCCCAACCGCGGCCTGGCGATACTCCCCACCTTCTGCCAGGAAGCCATCCAGCACCGCCCGGCAGGCAACACGCGCGGTCAGATAGCCGCCCTCCGGTTCATGGATTCCCCAGCGCACGCCATCCAGATTGATCTGCGGCCAGCGCCGGCCAATTTCCTGCGCGGACAACTCCTGGTAAGCAATTCCCGCCTCGCGCAGTAAGGGCAGGGACTCGCGCTCGAACCGGTCGTCGCCTTCGCCCACCAGCCAAAGCACGCCAATCTGGCGTAACAGGTTCACCTTCCAGCGCTGGTCGTGCTCCTTCCACAATTGCATGGCCCGCGCGGCCATTTTCGTGTATGGCTGATTTCCTCCATATGCTCCCCGAATCACGCGTGTCTCACCGCCTGAGGACGCGCGAGAATTTCCCGGTCCCCACGCGTCCACCAGGGTCACTCTGGCTCCGCGTCGCCGAAGGTAGAGCGCCGCCCACCCTCCGAAGGCGCCTGCTCCGATCACCGCAATGTGAGGTTTAGCCGCCATATGTGTCCGTCCGCCCTCTTCATAAATCCGGTTGGGCATATTCGCTGTCAGGAAAGAAGGGAATTCCGGTAAAACCAACGGCCGGACGAGCGTTCCGTATCCGCCGAAGGCTGCCCCGACCTTCAATACCCAGCGCCGCGAAAGCGCCCCTGCCCTCGCGATTCCATCCATGCCTGCGCCACCGTTTGGGTCGCACCAAGCTAAATCTACCCCGGTAACTGGTCAACAATTAGCATTCCTGGCTCCCGAGTGCCATTGCTTGACAGTGTGGCGGTGGCTTCCTAGAATCAAAACTGGGGTATTGCCTGGCTTCAATCTAAGCCTCTGCAATCAAAGTACTTAATGCCTACGGGTCAGCCAATTGGGGAGCGCGAGCGGGAAATTCTGACCGCTATTGTCGAGACCTTTATTGCTACCGGAGACCCGGTCGGGTCTCGAACCCTGGCGCGCTCCAACCGGGAGGGCCTGAGCCCGGCCACGATCCGCAACGTCATGGCGGATCTGGCCGATGCCGGCTTTCTGGAGCAGCCCCACACTTCAGCCGGCCGCGTGCCCAGCACAGAGGCGTATCGCTACTACGTGGAGCAGCTTACCGGGCAGGCGCGCCTCTCGCATGAGGACGAGGGCATCATCCACGATTCTCTGCGGGGCGTTAGCGATGTGCAGGAATTTATGGAACGCACTTCCCATGTGCTTTCCCTGATCTCGCACAATGTGGGCATCACGGTGGCGCTCGGCGGTCCCAAGAACGCTTTGGAGCACGTCTATTTCTCCCGCCTCGGCGACCAGAAAGTCCTGGCGGTGCTGGTGACGCGGTCGGGGCTGGTGCGGGACCGGGTGCTGCGGCTCGACATTCCCCAGGTCGATCTCGACGCCGCAGCGCGTTTCATCAACGAGAATTTTCGCGGCTGGACCATGGAAGCCATGCGTGCGGAGCTGGCCCGTCGTCTGGAGCAGGAACGCAGCGAGTACGACCGGCTGATGACTTCGGTCGAACAACTCTATCGCCAGGGCGCTCTCGCCACCGACGAAACGGCGCAAGTCGTTTTTGTGGAAGGAGCATCCAATCTGGTGAGCGGCGAGCAGGACCGGCGCCGCCTGCAGGAACTTCTGCACGCCCTGGAGGAAAAGCAGAAGATCGTCGAACTCTTAAGCGCCTATCTCGACGCCAAGCAGGAAGCGGTGCGGGTGGTGATCGGGCTCGACGAAGCTCTGCCCTCCATGCGGAATCTGGTGTTGATTGGCGCGCCGGCGCGAGTCGGCGATGACGTGATGGGATCGCTGGCCGTGATCGGGCCCACGCGCATCGACTACCAGCACGCCATGACTGCGGTTGCCTACATTGCCCGGCTGTTTGACAAGATCCTAAACGAATCCGAGTGAGTGGAAATGGTGAGGAGAAACGGAAAATCGGAGGTAGATCCCGCGGAACTGGACGCGGAACACGAGCTGCCCGCGGCAAGCGCGCAGGATGATGATACGGTGGAACTCCCCGCGGCGCCGCCAGCGATGGAACCCCGCGATACCGAGCTCGACAAGCTGCGGAGCGAGCGCGACGCTCTGCTCGACCGCCTGGCGCGCATGCAGGCCGAGTTCGAGAATGCCCGTAAACGGACCCAGCGCGAGCAGCAGGAATTCCGCGAATTTGCCGTGTCCGACGCCATCAAGGCCCTGCTTCCGATCCTGGACAGTTTCGAGCGCGCCCTCCAACCCGGCGCCTCCGGGAAGTCGGAATTCCGCAACGGGGTCGAGCTGATCTACAAGCAGCTGCAGGACTCGCTGGCCAAGCTGGGCCTGCGGCCGATCCCGGCTAAGGGTGAGCCTTTTGATCCCCATCTTCACCAGGCGATCGAGATGGTGGACACTACCGAAGTCGAAGATCATCGTGTGCTGGAGGAATTGCAGCGCGGCTATAAATTCAAGGATCGCCTCCTGCGTCCCGCGATGGTGAAAGTGGCGCGCAACTCCAGGCACTGACCTGCCTGGCAATCAAGTGAAAGGATCTTGGGTAAGACCATTCTGGCCAGCAACGGAAAACGCGACTACTACGAAGTTCTGGGAGTGGGCCGCGCCGCCACCGACCAGGAGATCAAGAGCGCCTACCGCAAGCTGGCGTTGCAGTTTCATCCGGATCGCAATCCCAACAATCCCGACGCAGAAGAAAAGTTCAAGGAAGCCAGCGAGGCTTATGCGGTGCTGGCTGACAGCGAGAAACGCGCGGTCTACGATCGCTTCGGCCACGCCGGATTGGGTGGTGTCGGAGCCGGCGGCTTCGATGCTTCGGCGTTCCAGGACCTGGGCGATATCTTTGGCGACTTCTTCGGTCTGGGAGATATCTTCGGAGGCGGCGGGACCCGCCGGCGCAGCCGCGCCCAGCGTGGCGCCGATCTGCGCGAGGATCTCCACCTCACCTTTGAAGACTCCATCTTCGGAACCGAAGCCAAGATTACCGTGCGCCGCCACGAGTCTTGCGAAGAGTGCCGCGGTACAGGCGCAGCTCCGGGCAAGGGCCCGGTTACCTGCCGCTCGTGCAATGGCCGCGGCCAGGTCCGCTATCAGCAGGGGTTTTTCAGCATCGCGCGCGCCTGTCCGACCTGCCAGGGCACGGGCAGCGTAATCACCGATCCTTGCGCAAGGTGCAAGGGAGAAGGACGGGTGTTGCGTCAGCGCACCGTCGACGCCAAAGTTCCCGCCGGGGTGGAGGACGGTACCCGCATCCGTTTCTCCGGGTTCGGCGAAGGCGGCATCCACGGCGGACCGCCGGGCGATCTGTATGTGGTTCTGCACGTTAAGGAGCACCCTTTCTTCGAGCGCCAAGGCAACGATCTGCATTGCGTGATCCCCATCTCCTTCACCCAGGCGGCCCTGGGCGCGGAAATCACTGTCCCCACCTTTGACGGAGATCAAGTGCTCAAAGTGCCGGAAGGCACGCAATCAAGCACCACCCTCCGCATCCGTGGCAAGGGCGTTCCCGTGCTTAATGGCCACGGCAAAGGCGACCTCTTTGTCGAAGTGCGGGTTCAGACTCCCAGCAAGGTCAGTAAACGCCAGCGCGAACTTCTGCAGGAGCTCGAAGGCCTGCTGCAGGTGGAAAACCGTCCTCAGCGCCGCACCATCCTGGGCAAAGTAAAAGACATTTTCGGGTGAGCCCTTGACCCGCCGCCGCTGGATCGCAGACGAAGTCTCCGGCGACCGCGCGGCCCTTACCGGGCCCCACGCCGCCCGTCTGGTGCGCGTCTTGCGGGCCCGGGTCGGCCAGGAATTCGACATCGCCACCGGCGAGCAGGTCCGCCGCGGGCGCATTGTCAGCATCGCCGGCGAACGCGTGGAGTTCGAATTGGGTGAACTCGTGCCCAGTCCTGCCATCCCCAGGCTCACCCTGTTGCTTTCCGTTTTCAAGTTCGACCGCATGGAATGGGCGATTGAAAAGTGCGTCGAGCTGGGAGCTAGTCGAATCGTGCCCGTGATCGCGGGGCGCACGGAAGCTCACCTTGCGGCGGCTGCTCCAGGGCGCTCGCAACGCTGGCAGCGCCTGGCCCGGCAGGCATCGGAGCAGTCACGCCGCGCTTGGTTAGCGGAGATCTCTCCCCCGCAACCCCTCAAGACTGCCCTGGGCCAGGTGACTGGACTCCGGATCGTCTTGGTGGAATCCGAAGAACAGAAGATGTTGAAGCATGCGTTGCGCAGCCCGTGGCAAGAAGTCACTCTGGCATTCGGTCCGGAAGGCGGTTGGACCCAACCGGAGTTGGACCTGTTCCGCGAGCACGGCTGGATCGCGGCATCGCTGGGCCCAACCATTCTGCGCGCCGAGACCGCCGCCATCGCGGCAGTGGCAGTCGCTCTGTCCGCGCTGCAATAGATTAACCGAGTCATCTCGTAGCTCTGCCGGCAAGTGTTGCGACCTCTTGCGCGCTGCGAGCCCGCCGGCCCTCTTCGCGGGGATGCCTCTAACCGCGGCATCACAGAGAACCGGCAACCGGAGGTTCCTTCTCCGCAATCTCTGATATCCTCGTGCCCAGTGGCAGTCGCTCGCTCTACTTCACGTCCGCGACCTTTCATCCCCGACGAGCGTCAACAGCAAGCCATCGAGCATGTTCACGGCCCCATGCTGGTGATTGCAGGAGCGGGCACGGGAAAGACTACGGTTCTCACGCGGCGCATCGCGGGCCTGATTCGCGCGGGGCACTCCAGCCCGGCCGACATCCTGGCGGTGACTTACACCAAGAACGCCGCGCAGGAGATGCGTGAGCGCGTGCGCGAGGAGCTGGGCCGCGTCGACCTTGCGGGCCTCCGCATCGCCACCTTCCACGAGTATTGCAACGACCTGCTGCTGCAGAGTGGCAGACGGTTCGGCGTGCTCGACGAGCAGGATCTCTGGATTTACCTGCGGCGCCGCCTGCGTGAACTCCAGCTGAACTATTTCGTTCGCGCCGCCAATGTGGGGAAGTTTCTCGAAGACCTTCTGATCTTCATGCGCCGCTGCCACGACGAACTGGTCAGCCCCGAGGACTACGCGGCGTACGTCCGAAAACTCGAGCGCCGCGAGTTGCCCATCCCCCGCGTGACCAGGTCGAAAGACATCCGCGCTATTTCCGACGAAGAAGTGCTGGACCGCTGCCGCGAGATTGCAGCCGTATTTGCGACCGTGGAGCGCATGCTGCGTGAAGACAACTTGGGGACTTTCGGGCACATGATCACCCACGCGTATCACCTCCTGCGCGAGGAAGCCGTGCCCCTGGCCCGTCCGCGGTTCATCCTGGTGGATGAATTCCAGGACGTCAACTTTGCCCAGGTGAAAGTTCTGCGGCTTCTTGCCGGAACCGAAGAGAACGTTTTCGCGGTCGGCGATCCCGATCAGGCCATCTATCATTTCCGCGGCGCTTCGAGTGCCGCGTTTCTGCTCTTTCACCGCCATTTTCCCAGGACGCGACTGGTTCAGCTGGAGAAGAATCGACGCTCCACCTCGCCCATTCTCAACTCCGCCTTTGCCCTCATCTCCAAAAACCCCAATGTGTTCGATCGAGCCAGTAGTCCTGCCCCTGGATATCACCGCGCCCCTCTGATCTCAGCTCGCGAGGAAGACGCCGCGCGGGAGGGTCAGGAAATGCCGCGTTCCCCGGTGGAGGTTGTGATCCTGGCCGCGAAGGACGCGGAATCTGCCGAAGTGGTGACCCGGTTGCGCCAGTGGCAGCGCAAGACCCGCGGCAAGTGGAAGGACTGTGCCGTTCTCTATCGCACCCACCTCCATCGTGATCAGGTCGCCGCAGAACTGGCGCGGGAAGGCATTCCATTCTCGATCGAGAACATGGACGTGATGGATATGCCCGAGGCCCGCGACCTCTTCGCCTGTCTTGGGGCCGTGGTCTCTGAGGCGGATGGCGCCAGTCTGTTCCGGGTCGCCGCTCTGCCACAATTCGCGATCGATCCTGAAAAACTGCGCGCGGGCATTCGTGCCCTGCCGCGAGACGCGGCGGACGGCGCCATCGCATCCGTGCTCTCGCAGATCGATGGTGGCCCGCAACTCCTGGCCTTGCTGCGGCAAACCCGCGAACAGATTTCGAGCGCCGGCGCGCTCGGACGGGCCGCGCTGGACATCATTGTGCGCAACTTCTCTCTGCAACAGAATTCTCGCCCCGTGAAGACGGTGCTTGAATTCGTTGCCGAGTGGCAGAAAAAGGCAATCACCAGAACCGGGGAGATCGGTGAACTCCTGGATTACCTGGAGTATTTCCGCGAGGCGGGAGGCGTGATCCCTCTGGCTTCCATTGACGAAAACGCCGTACGCCTTATGACTGTACACGCGGCGAAAGGGTTGGAGTTCTCTGAGGTTTCCATTCTCCGCGCCAGCTCGCCCTCTTTCCCCGCGGCTTACAAGGAACCGCTGTTGGAGTTTCCCCGCGAGCTCGAAAGCCTCGCGGTTGCCCCACTCGACGACAAGGATTTGCACAAGCAGGAGGAGCGCCGGCTTTTCTATGTGTCGATGACCCGGGCCAAAAACGGGCTGACCATTTTCGCCAAGCAAGGCGCCGGCTCCAAAGATCCCACCCCGCCGGGATTTCTGCGCGATCTGCTCAAGGACATCAGCCTCCTGGGGCGCTGGCTGGTGCAAGCCCCGGCGCGCGGCTTGCAGACTGACATGTTCGCGCAGGCCGCGGACACTGCTCCGCTGTCTCGCGCCAGCCAATGGCTGTCGCTGCCGCCGGCCTCCGATTTGCATTCGAAATTGAGCGCCAGCGCGGTCCAGACCTACGAAACCTGTCCGCTGCAGTTCATGCTGGAGCGCGAATGGAATATCCCCGGTGAAATTCCGGCCGCCATGCAGTACGGCGCTTCCATGCACCGGGTGCTGCACGCGTACTATGACTCGGTGCGAAAGGGGCGTCCTCTTGAGGATGATGTGCTGTTGCAACTTTTCCGCGACGATCTTGCCCGGGCGTGCATCCAGGACCGCTATCAGCATGATCTCTACCTCAAGCAGGGGAACCAGCAGTTGCTGGATTTCCTGGCGGCATGCCGGCGTGCGCCCGTTCCCAAAGTGCTCCACGCGGAAGAATATTTTAATGTGAAGGTGGGAGAGATTTCGGTCGCCGGCCGCATCGATCGTATTGATCAGTTGACTGGCAACGAGGTGGTTATCACCGACTACAAGACCGGCAAGGCGCAATCGCAGGAGGACTCCGACGAGAGTTTGCAGCTCTCGATTTACGCCCTGGCAGCGCGCGAGAAATGGGGATACCGCGCGCGCCACCTGGTTCTTTACAATCTGGAAGGCAATAGTCCAGTTCTGACTCGCCGCAGTGAAAGCCAGCTGGAAGAAGCCAAAGGCAGGATCATGAAGGTCGCAGAAGGAGTAGCAGGAGGCCACTTCGAGCCCAAGCCTGGCTTCTACTGCCGCTTCTGCGCTTACCGCAATCTGTGCCCCGCAACCGAGAAACAGTTGCCTGAGCCCGAAACCCGGAGTTGATCTTCGATTTGCTGCGCAAAAAAACTTAGGGGACGCTCGCGCGTCCCCAGTTTCCTTCAGACGGATACTGCTTAGTGCTTCTTTTTCTTTTTTGCCTTTTTCTTGGCTGCCATGGTTCTATTCTCCCTTCCATTCTTCATGGACTATAGCAACGGTCTTCTGTTGCGACTGATTGAATGTATAGAGTCAATAAAAAGTGATGTCAAGAAAAAAATGATGCTCGCGTGCACGCGAGAGGCCGACGCACCGCGGTCAGGGACGATTCTGGCCAGAGAAAAAATTGTCTCGCGCCGCTCTGTCGCCTCCAACTGTTGCCGGCGGGATCATTTCCATGATGTTCGCCGCCTAAATCTACGTCTGGCGAAGGAGAGGAAGCGCGGGCTTCACCGGCCGGCGTCGCCGCCGCCAATTCCGTCTCTCTTTCTTTCTCGCGCATCTATAATGTGAGTAGCGCATCATCGCGGGAGCACATAAATGGCCTCTAACGACGAGGTTGTCATCATTTCCGGTTGTCGCACTCCGGTGGGAAAATTTCAGGGAAGCCTTGCCGATTTCAGCGCCACGCAGCTGGGCGCGATGGTCGTGCGTGAGGCGGTAAAGCGCGCCAACGTCGATCCGCAGCGCGTGGATGAGTGCATCATGGGCAACGTGGTCTCTGCCGGCCTGGGACAGAATCCTGCCCGCCAGGCGGCAATCTTCGGCGGACTGCCGCCGGAGGTGGGTGCCATGACCGTCAACAAAGTTTGCGGCTCGGGTTTGAAAGCCGTTGCGCTCGCAGCGCAGGCCATCCAGACCGGCAACAGCTCCGTCGTGGTCGCCGGCGGCATGGAGTCCATGACCAATGCTCCTTATCTTCTGCCCCAGGCGCGCAAAGGCTATCGCCTGGGCAATGCGCAGATCGTCGATTCAATGGTGCACGATGGCTTGTGGGACATCTACAACGACTATCACATGGGCATCACCGGCGAAAACGTGGCCGAGAAATACGGCATCACGCGCGAGGAGCAGGACCAGTTCGCGCTCAGCTCGCATCGCAAGGCGGTGGCTGCGATCAAGGAGTGCCGCCTCAAGTCGCAGATCGTGCCGGTAGAGTTGCCCGCAAAAAAGAAAGGTGCGCCGGCGCTGATTTTCGACAAAGATGAATCTCCGCGGGAAGATACCACGCTGGAGACCTTGCGCTCCCTGAAGCCAGCTTTCAAGAAGGACGGCACGGTGACGGCCGGCAACGCTTCCGGCGTGAACGACGGCGCGGCGGCAGTCGTGGTCACCAGCGCCCGTCTCGCCAAAGAACTCGGCGCTCCGCCCATGGTTCGCATCGTCGCTCAGGCTACCAGCGGAATCGATCCCAAGTGGGTCATGATGGCCCCCGTGGGCGCTGTACGTAAGATCTGGGAGAAAACCGGCTGGAAGAATGAAGACGTCGACCTTTACGAGCTCAACGAGGCCTTCTCCGTGCAGGCTTTGGGAGTGATGCGGGAATTGGGACTGGACCCCGGCAAGGTCAACGTGAACGGAGGAGCAGTGGCGATTGGACATCCCATCGGGGCCAGTGGCGCCCGCGTTCTGGTCACCCTGATCTATGAAATGATCCGCCGCGATGTGCATCGTGGTATTGCAGCCCTCTGCCTGGGCGGAGGCAATGCCGTGGCCATGGCGGTGGAGCGGTAGCCTCTGTGCGCTCTTAGACCTCCGCCGGTCCGCCTTCCCAAGCCGACATCTGCCCGGTTTTCCACGTTCAGCCGTCACCTTCCGGTGTGATGGCCGTCACCGCTACCGGACTCACGGTTGAGTATCTTGCTGACCACGGTGTTGTCAGCGGCCTGATCTTCACTGGTCGTGGAGCGTTGCGGACTTCGACAGTGAGCGGATTGATCCAGCCTCATGCTCTACAAGGCCTTGAGCGCAGCGGTGTATGGCATCGACGCCAGCATTATTGAGGTGGAAGTCGATGTCTCCGGCATCAAGACCAGTGAAGATCACTTTCACACCGTCGGTTTGCCCGACGCGGCGGTTCGCGAAAGCCGCGACCGTGTGCGCGCTGCGCTCCGGAACTGCGGCTACGACATTCCCTCCACCCACATCACCATCAACCTCGCCCCCGCCGACATCCGCAAGGAAGGCTCCGGGTTTGATCTCCCTATGGCCCTGGCTCTGGTGGGGGCCTACGGGGGGCTGAACAAGAAGGAGGTTCCCGACTGTCTTTTCGTGGGCGAGCTGTCCCTCGATGGCGGCGTGCGCGGTGTGCGCGGCGCCCTGCCCATCGCTATCGAAGCCCGGGGCCGCAAGATTCGACGTGTGGTCGTTCCTGAGCTCAATGCCCGCGAGGCGGCGATGGTGAGCGGCGTGGAGGTCTATCCCGTGCGCTCTCTGCTCGACGTCATTCGCTTTGTCAACACCGACAATGGCATGCAGCCGCTGCAGGTCGACGGGGATGCGCTGCTCAGCGAGTCACAACACTACCTGGTGGATTTCAAGGACGTGCGCGGCCAGCCGACGGCCAAGCGCGCCCTCGAAGTGGCCTGCGCGGGCGGCCACAACATCCTTATGATTGGGCCTCCCGGCTCGGGCAAGACCATGCTGGCCAAGCGCATGCCCACGATTCTGCCCCCGTTTACCTTCGAAGAGGCACTCGAGACCACCAAGATTCACAGTGTCGCCGGGGTGCTCGACTCCGGCGCCGGCCTGGTCGGTGTCCGCCCTTTCCGCTCCCCCCACCACACCATCTCCGATGCCGGACTGATCGGAGGCGGGGTTGTGCCGCGTCCCGGTGAGGTCTCCCTCGCTCACAACGGCGTGCTCTTCCTGGACGAACTGCCGGAATTCCCCCGCAATGTGCTCGAAGTCATGCGTCAGCCCTTGGAGGACGGAACCGTCTGCATTGCCCGCGCCTCCATGTCCCTGACGTTCCCCGCGCGCTTCATGCTGGCGGCGGCCATGAATCCCTGCCCTTGCGGCTTTTTTAATGACCGGTCTCGCGACTGCCACTGCACCCAGCCCATGATCCAGCGCTATATGTCGAAAATTTCCGGGCCGCTGATGGACCGCATCGACATTCACATCGACGTGCCGGCGGTGAATTACAAGGAAATGAGAACCGGGAACGAACCGGAGGCTTCCGAGCGCATTCGCGAACGCGTGATGCGTGCGCGGCAGGTTCAGTTGCAGCGCTTCTCCTCCTCCCGCTCGCGGCTGTATTGCAATGCCCAGATGATTCCCCGCCACATCCGTGCTCACTGTGCGCTGTCGGCAGACTGTGAGCGCCTGCTCGAGCGCGCCATGACCCAGCACGGCATGACCGCCCGCGCCCACGACCGCATCCTCAAGGTTGCCCGCACCATCGCTGACCTCGACGCCGCTGCCGGAATTGACCCCAAGCACATCGCCGAGGCAATCCAGTACCGGACCCTCGACCGGTCCTTCTGGACCTGACCCCTCCGCACCGCGAGAGGTGCAATTCTAAGTTGTTGAATACAAAGGTATAACATGAATCCTGGGCGCGCCACGCAACCGGCGCTTCCGCCCGTCCCTCGTGCTCCGCGATCACAACAATTCCCTTGACCGCGCCCCCTTCTAGCCGCTAAAGTACAGGGTTCCACGGCAATAGAGGGCGGCTTGAGGGGCTCCGAGGTACCTCCCGCGGCCAGCAAGGAACCCGGCTTGAATCCGAGAAACTTTCGGCTCGAGCGGAGCATCTATAGCAGTAGCCAGTGGTTTCCTGTACAACCCATCTGAATTTAAGGATTTGCAGACTCTGGTCGGGAAGCGTCGGGGCCCTCAAGGCAGGCCACTTTGCTATCCCTTCGGGTTAGGAGAACGACCGGTATGAAGCGCTCTGATCGCGTTTTTGATGCTTTACACACTTTGCGGAATCGGTATATGCTCTGTCAGCTTGCGTCCAAGGCTACCCGTAAGTTTCACAAGCCCAACACCAGAATCCAGGAGACGATGAACG
>CAYOZX010000056.1:0-15809 GCA_964408515.1 uncultured Acidobacteriaceae bacterium
AGACGCTGCACGCGTACCTCGGTGACCTCAGGCGCCGGGGCGAATCCAGGCGGGGAGGCACGAACCTGCTCGGCGGCGGCGGCCACTGGGCGGGCTCGGGCGCGGGCAACGTTGACTTCGGCAGCAGCGACTTTCAGAACACCATCATCGGCGAGGCCACCAAAGCGGCCGTAGACCAGACCAGCACCCAGGTGATTGGTGACAAGGATAAGTTTGTGACACGGACGGTGGTGGTGGAAGGGCTGGTCGCGGCTGTAGATGGCGGACAGATCATCCTGAACGTCGGGGGCAAAGCCGGTGTGAAGGTGGGTGATCAGTTAAGCGTGGAGCGCGTCAGCCGCGAGATCAAAGACCCGTCCACGGGCAAGGTGATCCGCCGCATGAGCACGCCGGTGGGCGTCATTCGGGTGACGGACGTGGATGACATTTCTGCGGTAGCCACAGCCGTCTCGGGCGCCGGCTTCAAGGTGGGCGATGCGGTGAAGACCGTGACGCAATAGGCCTGCGTGCATGACGCAATAGTTCCGGAGTTGCCCGCTGGCAGTGATAGGCTGAGCGCCGTCCTGGCCGAACCGCCGGGGCGCGATCCCGTGGCCTCAGCTACAGAATCTTCTTTCCAAACGCGGACAGCGCCAGTTCCACCGCCAGGTCGGCGGTGCGGTTGTGTTCGTCGATCACCGGATTCACTTCTACGATCTCGAAGCCCAGCAGGCGGCCGTGGTCGGCGATGATTTCCATGGCCAGGTGGGCCTCGCGGTAAGTGGCCCCCCCGCGGACGGGGGTGCCGACGCCCGGCGCGTCCTCGGGATCCACCCAATCCATATCGAGTGACACGTGGTAACCGGCGGTACCGCGGCCCGCAATGCGCAACGCTTCTTCCATCACGGTGCGCATGCCGCGCTCATCGATGTCGCGCATGGTGAATACGCCGATGCCGGCGCGGCGCACGTTTTCCTTCTCAACCGCGTCAATGTCGCGCACACCTACCAGCACGCAGTTGTCCGGCCTTACCTTGGGCGAGAAGTCGAAAATGTTGGCCAGTTCGGCCGGCCCCAGGCCCATGGTGGCGGCCAACGGCATGCCGTGGACGTTGCCGCTGGGCGAGCTTTCCGGAGTGTTGATGTCGGTGTGCGCGTCGATCCAGATCAGGCCGACTTTCTGGTTCTGGCGGCGATAGAACTCGGCCACACCGGCTACCGTCCCAGCGGCCACGGAATGGTCGCCGCCCAGCACCAGGGGCACCTTGCCCGATTCGAGGGTCTTCAGCACTAACTCGGCGTGCTTGGTGCAGGTGGCGGTGATTTCCTTCAGATACTTGGCGCGGGGATCGCCTTCCTTTTTCTGCTCCGCGATGGCGACCGCGATATTGCCCGCATCTTCCACCACGTGTCCCAGCGTCTCCAGACGCGCCTCGAGCCCCGCGACGCGCACCGCCGAGGGGCCCATATCCACGCCCCGGCGGGATTGTCCCAGATCCAGAGGCACGCCTATGACGCGAATTTTCTTCGGGGTGATGGTGGACGTTGTCGTCATGGAAATTGGCTCGTAGACGGATTGAGTCGGTGACTCATCTCTTGCCGGGTACGACGAGCGATGCCCGATGGCCCGATTGGTCCATTACGGATACAACCTGTGCAGCGTGCGCGCAAACGGAATCGTCTCCCGCACATGCTCCAGGCCGCAAATCCACGCTACCACCCGCTCGATGCCCATGCCAAAACCGCCGTGGGGTACGCTGCCGTATTTGCGCAGGTCAAGGTACCACCGGAACGCTTCTTCGGGTAGGGCGTGCTCATGAATGCGCTGCAGCAGCAGATCGTAGGATGCCATGCGCTGCGATCCGCCCACGATTTCGCCGTAGCCTTCCGGGGCGAGCACGTCCACACAGAGCGCCAGTTCAGGGCGCTCCGGATCGGGTTCCATATAGAACGCCTTCACCTGGGCGGGATAGCGGTGCACCATGACCGGTTTGTCAAACTGGGCCGACAAGTAGGTCTCGTCGGGCGAGCCGAGATCGCCGCCCCACTCAAATCGGTTCTCCAGCTTCCCGGCGGCATGCGCCTCCTGCAGCATCTTCACGGCTTCGTCGTACTGAAGGCGGGGAAAGGGCGGCACGATCGCTTCCAGCCTGCTGACGTCGCGCCCGATGGTCTGCAGATCAGCGCGCCGGCGCTCCAGAACGCGTTTTACCAGAAAGCTGATCAGCCCTTCGGCCAGTTCCATCAAATCGTTCAGTTCGGCGTAAGCGACTTCAGGCTCGACCATCCAGAATTCGGTCAGATGGCGGCGGGTCTTCGATTTTTCCGCGCGAAAGGTGGGCCCGAACGAGTACACCTTGCCCAGCGCCATCGCGGTGGCTTCGATATAAAGCTGCCCGGACTGCGTAAGGTAAGCCTGTTCTTCGAAATAATCCACGGGGAACAGCGTGCTGGTGCCCTCGCAGGCCGCCGGCGTAAGAATGGGCGGATCGGTCAGCGTAAATCCGCGCTCGTCGAAGAAATCGCGGACCGCCTTGATGATCTCGGCCCGTACCCGCAGAATGGCTGCCTGGCGCGGGGTTCGGACCCAGAGATGCCGATGCTCCATCAGGAAATCGACGCCGTGTTCCTTCAGCGAAATTGGATAAGGAGCGCTGTCCGGCACGCGCTGCACCACCTTGACCCCCGAAACATCGAGTTCGTAGCCGCCGGGAGCCCGCTTATCGGCCCGCACCTTGCCTTCGACGATCACGCTTGATTCCTGCGTAAGATTCTTGATGGTTTCAAAGACTTCCGCCGCCACCGCGCTCCCGGGTACGACTCCCTGGATCACGCCGGTGCCGTCGCGGAATTGCGGAAACAGCAGCTTGCCGCTCTCGCGCAGGTTATACAGCCATCCCCGGATGGTGACGACCTGGCCTTCGTGGTGGCCAATTTCGGCGATGGTGCTGATAGAAGGCATGTCGATTGCGGGACTGAGCAATTTGGTCATTGAAACCCGGGTGGCCTTTTCAGTTTCTCAATTTCCAAATCACTCAATCACCAATTTCTCAAAGCTCTCTCTCATCTTCTCCACCGGGTTCACTTTCTCGTCGCCTTCGATCTCCAGGAGCAACGGCGGTGTATGGGGCGCACCGCGCAGCAACTGCATCGCTTCCTTCCACTCGATGGAGCCCGATCCCGGCCACAGGTGCGAGTCCCGATCTTTCGCATTGTCGTGCACGTGGGTTGAGCGGATGTAGTTTTTCAGAGTTTCGAACGCTTCCGGCACGTTGCTCATGATGTGGGCATGCCCGAAGTCGAAGCATACGCCCACATCGTCGAAATGAGAGGTCTGGATGAATTCCACCAGCCGGTCCGGGGTCGAAAGCTCATTGGGAATGTTCTCCAACAGAAGCCGAACACCCAGCGGCTTGGCAAAGGCGCGCAGGTGTTCGAGGGAGGTCATGGCCGCCTCAAATTTGCGCTCGTCGAAAGACTCGTTGGGCGCGCCCAGGTGTTGCACCAGGAAGCGGAAGGGGATCTGCTCCGCCATCTCCAGCGCCCGCTTGATCTCGTCCATGGCTTCGATCCGCTGGGCGCGGTCGGTGGCCGCCACGTTGACCGGCGGAGTCCCCGGACGTCCCCACTCGTAGTCGGTAAACAGCGGCGCATGAACGGAATGAAGCGCAACGCCGCTGTTATGGAACCAGTCCGCGATCTCGCGCACGTGCTGCCGCCGATTGACATAGTCGAGATGCTGCCGCGCGGCAAAAATCTCGATGGTCTGCGCCCCGCCCCGCACCAACCCGTCCAGCAAGCCGGGATGCAGCCTCTCCCTTACGTAGATGTAGGTTGAAATCGCCTTAAGCATGGATCGTCTTACCGGATCACCAAAGTATGACTAGAATCCAATCGCCCTGCCATTGTTGCGCCGGTCGCTCGCGCCCCATCGCTCTCCGGTTTTCAGGTCCACGAGGATGCACTCACCATCACTCCAGGTTTCTCCCGCCTGTACCTGCTGGCCCATTTTCTCCAGTTGTCGGACGGTGGCCGAGGGAAAGTCCTTTTCCACCCGCGTGACGTCCGGCAGCCACTGATGGTGGAAGCGTGGCGCGTTCACCGCCTCCTGCAGGCTCATTCCATAGTCGATCACTCCCATCAGGATATTGGCCACGGTGGTGATGATCCGCGGCCCGCCGGGAGAGCCCAACACCAGAAAGAGCCGCCCGTCTTTCAGAACCATGGTCGGCGCCATCGCCGACAGAGGACGCTTGCCCGGGCCAATCGTATTCGATGGGCCCTGGATGAGGCCGAACATGTTGGGCACGCCCTGCTTGGAGGCGAAATCATCCATTTCGTCATTCAGCAGGAAGCCCAGCCCTTCCGCGGTCACCCTGGAGCCGAAGTCGTCATTTAGCGTGGTCGTCGCCGCCACCGCCGCGCCCTCGCCATCGACCACCGAGTAATGCGTAGTGTGGTCCGGCTCAGGCGCTGCGCCTGGCGGAGCATGCATCCCGGCAAATTGCTCCAATTGATGGAAGATGCCGGGCCGCTGCAACTCCCCGCTGACGCTGGCGTGAGCCGGATCGATGGACGCGCGCCAGGCGGCAGCGTAACGCTTGTCGATTAACTGCGCCACGGGAATTTGGGAAAAGTCGGGATCGCCCAGAAACTCGGCGCGGTCGAAGAAAGCTCTCCGGAATGCTTCTACGGTCAGATGTAAGCTCACGCCCGAGCGTCCCAACTTCGCCAGATCGTAACCTTCCAGAATGTTGAGGATTTCAATCAACGCGATTCCGCCGGAAGAGGGCGGCGGCGCGCCGAGGATGTCGTAACCGCGATAATTGCCGTGTACCGTCTCCCGCTCCTTGACCTCGTACTCTGCCAGATCCTTGGTCGTGATCAGACCGCCGCCTTTCTGGAGGGAGGCGGCCAGCTCGCGGGCCAGCGCGCCGTGATAGAAGTCGTCCGGGCTCGCCGCGATGCGCGCCAGCGTGCGGGCCAGGTCCGGCTGGCGCAATATTTCGTCCGCTTTATAGTAATTGCCGTTACGCAGAAAAACGCGCCGCGATTCCGCAAAGTCCCGCAGATGCCCGTCGTCTCGCAGGTCTTGAGCATCCGATGCGGCCAGCGGAAACCCTTCTTGCGCCAGGCGGATCGCAGGCGCCATCACCTTCTCCAGGGTCAGCCTGCCATATTTCTTTTCCGCATAAGCCATCCCCGCCACGGACCCGGGAACGCCGATCGCCCGGTAACCGACAATGCTGGCGTCCTCAACCACATTGCCGCCGGCGTCCAGATACATGTTCGCTGTGGCCGCGGCCGGAGCCTTTTCCCGGTAGTCAATGAAGTGGGTCTTGCCGTCGGCCAGACGGATGAGCATGAACCCGCCGCCGCCCAGATTTCCCGCCTGGGGGTGCACGACCGCCAACGCGAAACCAACCGCCACCGCGGCGTCGACTGCGTTGCCGCCCTCCTTCATGATCTCCGCGCCCGCCTGCGAGGCCAGCTCATGGACACTGACCACCATGGCGTGAGGAGCACGAACCGGCGGGCGGGCGGGGGCGCTGAGCTGGCCCAAGGCAGTCGTGGCCAGAGTCAAGATCCCTATGAACAGTAACTTACAGCGCGTCCGCACAAATAATGCGCGTGAACAATGAGTCATGAACGATGGCTGAGGATCTGATTCGAGGCTAGCTGAGCTCTGGGCCGCCGTCAAATCGACAGGGAACCGCAGCAGGAACCGCTTCTTAGCGCGCGCCGCCGCGGCGCGGGTTGCGATGGCGCCCGTTCACACCTGTTCCCGGGCCTCGCCGAGGGCAACGTTCACATCCAGCTTCTTCTTGCCGCGATAGATGGTGAGGCGCACCGTGTCTCCCGCCCGGTGGCTGTTCATGATCTGGCTGAGATCCTGCTGGTCCTGAATCTCCTGGCCGTCAATGGCCACGATCAGGTCGCCTCCCAGCATGATGGGTATGTTTCCGATGTAGGCGCGCTCGCTTCCGCCGCGCAGGCCAGCGCGGTCCGCCGCCCCTCCCGGCACCACCTGCACGATCAGCAGTCCGGTATCGGCCGGGAGCCCCATCTGGTCAGCCAGTTCGGGGGTAATCGGAATCGTCCGCACTCCCAGCGCCGGACGCCGCACTCGTCCCAGCGTCACCAGATCATTAAGAACCGCCTTGGCGGTGTTGACCGGAATGGCAAAGCCGATGCCCGCACTTTGCCCGACGCTGGAGGCGATCAGGGTATTGATGCCAATGACCTCGCCACGAAAGTTGAGCAGCGGGCCTCCGGAATTGCCCGGGTTAATGGCGGCATCGGTCTGGATGGCCTCGTCGATCTGCACCCCGTCAGGCTCCTGCACCGGCCGGATCGAGCTGATAATGCCCCGCGTCAACGTGCCCGCCAGTCCAAACGGATTGCCGATGGCATACACTTTCTGGCCCACCTGCAGGTTGCGCGAATCACCGAGCACCATGGGCGTAAAGCCACTTCCCTTAATCTGGATCACCGCCAGATCGTGCGACCGGTCGGTGCCGATCACGCTGGCACGGTATTTCTTGCGGTTGTGCAGCGTCACCTCGACCTGACGCGCGTCGGCGATCACGTGGTAATTGGTCAAAACGTGCCCTTCTTTGTCGATAATGAACCCCGACCCCTGCCCTTCCTGGGGCACCAGGCCATAGAAAAAGTCGAAGGCCACGGCGCGGGAGGTGATGTTGACCACCGAATCGATGTTCTTGCGGTAGACCGCGATGTTGTTCTGCTCTTCGTTATCCAGACTCTCGCTGGGGGCGGCTTCGGTGATTTCCACCCGGGAACTGGAATGGCCAAGCCATCCTGTAGCCTGGAACCTGCCCGACCGGTAGGTGGTGAAGTAGTAGAAAGCGCCGGCGAAAATCGCGGCCAACAACAGGGGACGCAACAGCTTCATAGCTCGAGACCCTTCCTGCCCGCTCCACTTGATTCTAAATCCAGAGTTGCCATGGCTCGTATTCGCACATCCCTCGGCGCTTGCACTGTCTCGTGTCGTGCGACAGGCGCGGAACGATGCTCACAACCTGGAGGTCCTAACTCCGGGACTCAGCTCTCATCTTCAATTCAGCGTAGATCTTCTCCACTTGCCGCCGGGTGTCATCGAGGGAGCCGGAGTTATCGATCACGTAATCCGCGGCCCGGATCTTCTCCTCATCGGAGAGCTGTACTGCCATGCGCCGCTTGACCTCGTCCCTGGCCGTCTCCAGGTCGATCTGACGGCTGTGCGCCCAGCGTTCGATGCGCTGCTCCGGGCGGCAGGTCACGACCGCCAGCCGGTCGAAGCGCCCGGCCATGCCAGCCTCGAGGATGAGGGCTGCTTCGACGATGGCCACCGCGGCCGGGTGGCCTTGCTCAACTTGATGCATCCACTCCTCCTGCCTGCGGATCACGGCGGGATGAACGATCTGATTCAGCTCTTGCACCCGTCGGGGCGTGCCAAAGGCCAGGGCGGCGAGCCGAGCCCGGTTCACGGTTCCGTCCGCATCGAGGATTCCGCTGCCAAAATGGCGGACGACTTCCTGATAGACCGGTTCGCCGCAGCGCATGAGCTGATGGGAAATTTCATCGGCCTGGATGATGTGGGCGCCCAATCGGGCAAACATCTTGCCCACCACTGACTTGCCGGTGGCAATGCCGCCGGTCAGGCCGACCCGGAGCACGTCAGGCGGTCTCCCGGGCCAATGCGGGCACGCGTCCACCCCGGCGCATGCGGGCGGCTTTCAGGGTGTTGGACATCAGCATGGCAATGGTGAGCGGGCCCACCCCGCCCGGCACGGGCGTGATGGCTCCGGCCACTTCGGCGGCCTCGGGAAGCACATCGCCCACCAGCGTGGCTCCCTTCGCCCTGAAGATTTCCTCCCGCTTGGCGTTGCCGGCAAAGAGGCGGTCGAATTCGGCGCGCTCCGTGATCTTGTTCATGCCCACATCGATCACGGTAGCGCCCGGCTTGATGAAGTTCCGTGTAATCATGCCGGCGCGGCCGATGGCCGCCACCAGAATGTCGCCGCGCCGGCAAACCCCTGGCAGATCGCGGGTTTTCGAGTGGCACACTGTAACCGTGGCATGGGCGTTGATGAGCAGCATGGCCGTCGGCTTGCCTACAATGTCGCTTCGCCCCACTACGACCGCTTCCTGCCCCGCCACCGCAATGCCGCTGCGTTTGAGAATCTCCATGATTCCGGCGGGCGTGCAGGGCACCAGCCCCGGCCGTTGAGTGGAGAGAAGGCCTACGTTTACGGGATGGAATCCATCGACGTCCTTAGCCGGACTCACCGCCATCAGGATCTGTTTGGCATCGACTTGCACGGGCAGGGGAAGCTGTACCAGGATGCCGTCTATGTCGTCCCGCCGGTTCAGCTTCAGCACGGTGTCCAGCAACTCCTGGGTCGAGACCGTGTCCGGCGGAGTCAGCTTTTCGCTGTAGATGCCGACCTCCTCGCAGCTTCTCACCTTGCCTCGGACGTAGATTTCCGAGGCCGGGTTGTGGCCCACCAAGACGACAGCCAGGCCGGGGCGCTTTCCGGCGGCAGCGAGTGCTTGCACCTCGGCAGTGACCTCAGACCGGATTTCAGCGGCGATCCTGTTGCCGTCCAAAATGCGGGCCGCCATCAAACCGGCCTCCTGGGGAAGATGGAAATCAGGCGTTCTATCCTAAACCATCTCAGAAAAAAGAGTGGGCGGGTGCGGTTTTCTCAAAATGGAACTGGGCGTAGAATGACAGATCATGATTCCCCAGGACCTGCTCGAAATTCTGGTCTGCCCGGTGTGCAAGAAACCCCTGATCGTGAAGGACGAGGGGCAGGGACTGAAATGCAGCGCATGCCGCCGGGTATATCCAGTGCGCGACGACATTCCCATCATGATGGTCGACGAAGCCGTCACCGATCCCTCCTGAGTGCCGTAATCTGTCAACGTTTTTCGTCCCACATCGACACAACGTGTCAAGGTAGAGATGGCCCGAAAAGGCCGTGCGTATGGCCCGTTCGTGCCACTCCCGCGGTTGGTGTCGTTGATGACCCCTCCGCAAACAGCAGCAATTTCAGCGGCTTATGAAACCGATCCAGGGTTTGGCACGTATATATGAAGCGGGCCTGAATGCGGCCCTGAAATTGCATGCAACGTTCATGGCACCTAGTGAGTCTAATGAAGCAAGAGTGGTCAGGGTCGGAGTCGGAGGTGATAACGGCCATGAAAGAACGATTCTCGAGTGCGGAATTAACGGCGCTGCGAAACGACCTGATGCAAGGCGGTCTGATTGATTCCCGTGAGGCTGCCGAACTGCTGCAGGTTTTCCTGATGGGTCGCGGCTACGGAGTTTCTCCGCAGGCTGCAATGGATGCTGTGGGCCGTGTCGAGATGTCGGGCTGCTCGATGCCGGTGTTGCAGAAGGAACTGGAGGGCCTGGCGCTGGTGATGTAGACGGTGACGTAGGCGAAGAGTTTGGGCTCTGCGGGGACCTCAGAACCAAGTCGTTTCCCCGCAAGGTGATAACATGAATCAGCCGGGCCAACCAGCCCGGCGTTCTTGTTTTTGGCGGGCTTTTTGGCCCTTACCTGAAAGCCGGCTTCACTCGTACCTCAGACTCTCCACCGGATCGAGCTTGGCGGCGCGGGTGGCGGGGACGGTTCCAAAGATCACACCCACCAGCGAAGAAACCAGAATCGCTACGATGGCTGAGAGACCCGAGACTGGGATACGGTATTCGGTGAGAAAGCGTACAGAAAACGGGACCGCCAGGCCGATCACGACTCCGATCAACCCTCCCACCAGCGAGATCGTCATGGCCTCGGCCAGAAACTGACAGCGAATCTCACGGTTAGTCGCACCCAACGCCTTGCGAATTCCGATCTCACGGATGCGCGAGCTGACCGTAGCCAGCATGATGTTCATGATTCCAATGCCACTCACCAGAAGAACCACGGCCGCCACCAGCAGCAACACCAGGGTCAGGGCATTGGCAGTTTTTTCGGCCAGCACCACTAACTGCGTCAGATTCATGACGTTATAGACGGACTCGGCACGATGCCGGGCCTGTATGACCCGCCGTATCTGGTCCGTGGCGGGTTGCACCATGGAAGGATCGGCAGCGGAGAAGTAAATCTGCTTCACGTTTGGCGTGTCGGTGAAGTAGCGGCTTACGGTGTAGGGAATCACCATGGTGTAGTCCACCACTTCGGTCTGGCCGAAGGTGTCCACGCGCTCGCGGAAGGTTCCGACGATGGTAAACGGTAAGCCGCTGAGCTTGATGATCTTGCCGATGGCTTCGTCCGGGGAGCCGAATAGTTCCGCGGCCATCTTCTGGGTGATGACGCCGACCTTGTTGTGCTGCAGCGAATCCTGCTCGTCGAAGAATCTGCCGCTCACGGTCACCAGATTGCGCACCACGCGATAGTCAGGAAAGACGCCAAGCACCGAGATATCGCGCTCTTTGCCGGAGCCGACGGGAATGCGCTCGCCCAGCGATACCACGGGCGAAGCGGCCACGATTCCCGGCACCTGCTCGAGCGCGGCACGCATGTCATCGAGGGTCAGAGGATCGGGCGTGACGTTGGCGATGCGCTGGCTTCCGCTCTGATATTCGGCTTCAATCTGGTTTGTGCCGATGGCCTGTATCTGACTGAGAACATACTGCTTGCCGGTCATGCCGATGGTGACCACCAGAATCAGCGAGGCGGTGCCGATCACCATTCCCAGGGCGGTAAGCGCAAAGCGGACCTTGTTACTGCGGAATGTGTCATAGGCAAAGTTCAGAATCTCGCTGTAAACCAGCCTGGGCGGGTTTCGTTGCGGCGCGGCAGTGGTGGTTGTAGCCATGCGTTTCTAAGTTAGATGCTAGCGGTTACGGGCTGCCGGAGCAATTGCTACCCGGCGGCTCGGCCGCACCCCTGGCGTAGTAAGCGGGATAGCCTGGCTCCAGTCGCCGCCCCTTGGCGCTGAAAATGCGGAACTGCGCCAACCCCGCCCTCTGCAGCGCGAACTGCAGCGTCGTCCTCAGTACGCCGAATCCGTAAGTCACACTGCGGCGGAAGTTTATGGACGAAGCCTCGGCAAAATACTTCGTGGGACAGGACACTTCCCCGATGCGAAAGCCAAAGTGGGCGCATTGCGCCAGCATCTGGTTGTCGAAGACGAAGTCGTCGGAATTCTCCAACAAGGGCAATTCCAGCAGGACTTTACGGCTGAAGGCGCGATACCCGGTGTGATATTCCGAGAGCTTGAGTCCCAGAAACAGGTTCTCGAAGCCGGTAAGAAGGCGGTTGGCCACATATTTGTAGAAGGGCATGCCGCCCCGCAAGGCGGTTCCTCCGATGATGCGGGAGCCAAGCACGACGTCGTAGACGTCGTAGGCCACCATGCTAGCCATCGCGGTTACCAGGAGGGGAGTGTACTGGTAATCGGGATGGACCATGATGGCCACATCCGCGCCTGCGGCCAGAGCCTCGCGATAGCAGGTCTGCTGGTTGCGTCCGTAGCCGTAATTCTGATCGTGCACGAAAAATTGCAGACTCAGCTTTTTGGCGATTTCGACCGTGCGGTCTGAACTGTGGTCGTCCACGAGGATGCGGATATCCACCAGGTCCGACAGCTCGGCCACTGTCGCCGCCAGGGTCTTCTCCGCGTTATAGGCAGGCAGGACTACGGCGATGCGCTTGCCGTTGATCATCGTTCACTGTTCAATCTCATCATAACCCAGGGAGGCTCCAGGCTCTTGTTGGCCTGTTGTCCGCGGGGTGACCCGGAATTGATAAAATGAAAGCATGCGGCCTGCGATGGCCGATACAGTCCATGCCGGAACAACGAACATTGTTCGAGAAGGTCTGGGACGAGCATGTGGTGTGCTCGCCCGATGGACAGCTGCCTTTGCTCTATATCGACCTGCACCTGGTGCACGAAGTCACTTCTCCCCAGGCCTTTGACGGCCTGCGCGGGACGGGACGCCAAGTGCGGCCACCCCGCCGACCGTTCGCCAGCGTAGCCCGTACAGTACCCCCCGAACCGATGGGGACAACCAAGCTGGGCCCGACCGCGGCCCGGCAGATCCGGGCTTTGCAGCAGAACTGCAAGGCCTTCGACGTCCCGTTGTTCGATATCGACTCGCCCCACCAAGGGATCGTGCATGTGATCGGCCCGGAACTGGGCCTCACCCAGCCCGGCATGACCATCGTATGCGGCGACAGCCATACCAGCACACATGGCGCGTTCGGGGCGCTGGCATTCGGCATCGGATCGTCGGAGGTCGAGCATGTCCTGGCTGCGCAGTGCCTTCCCCAGCGCAAGCCGAAGTCCATGCGCATCGAGGTGCGCGGAGCCCTGGGCGAGGGTGTAACCGCCAAAGACCTGGCCCTGGGCATCATCGGGCAGATAGGCACCGATGGCGCTACCGGGCACGTGATCGAGTACGCCGGCGAAGCGGTGCGCGGGCTTTCCATGGAAGGCCGGATGACGTTGTGCAATATGAGTATCGAGGCTGGAGCCCGCGCCGGCATGGTGGCGCCGGACGCAACCACGTTTGCCTACATCAGAAACCGCCGCTTCGCGCCCAAGAACGGAGAATGGGAGAAGGCGCTGGCCCACTGGCGCGCGCTACCTTCCGATCCCGGCGCGCGTTATGACCGGGTTGTGGAGGTCGATGCGGCCAGGCTGCCGCCCTTCGTGACCTGGGGAACGAACCCCGGCATGGTGGTTCCAGTCAGCGGCCGGGTGCCGCAACTCTCCGAATTGAAAAGCGATGCCGACCGCCAGGCCGCCGAGCGCATGCTGGAGTACATGGGACTCCAGCCCGGGACTCACATGGAGGAGATTGCGGTGGACCGGGTGTTCATTGGGTCGTGCACCAATTCGCGGCTGGAAGACTTGCGCGCGGCGGCGCGCGTGGCGCGGGGTCATCACGTCAATCCCAAAGTGCGGGCCATGGTGGTTCCAGGTTCGCAGGCGGTGAAGCATGCCGCCGAGCAGGAAGGGCTGCACCGGATTTTTCTGGAGGCAGGATTCGAGTGGCGGGAATCTGGCTGCTCGATGTGCCTGGGTATGAACCCTGACATTCTGCAGCCCGGTGAGCGTTGCGCCTCCACCAGCAACCGCAACTTTGAGGGCCGCCAGGGTCGCGGTGGACGCACCCACCTGGTGAGTCCGATGATGGCGGCGGCGGCCGCGATTGCGGGGCATTTTACCGACATACGCAAGTGGAAGTTCCAGTAGGCGCGCCAGGTGACTGGGTCCCGCTGAAAGCTTGGGCGGGAGAACCCGCGGTGGGTACGACGTCAGCAGGCAGGCTGGCGAAACCACCGGGGGCCAGGTTCGCGGGAGAAAAATCATGAGACCTCTTCGCGTTCACAAAGGCAAGGTCGCCCCCCTGTACCGGGCGAACATTGACACCGACCAGATCATCCCCAAGCAGTTTCTCAAGCGCATCGAGCGCACCGGATTCGGCGAGTTTCTGTTCCATGACTGGCGGCATACGAAAGACGGATCCCTGGAACCATCTTTTCCCTTGAATCATCCCCAGCACGCGGGAGCGAGCGTGCTGGTGGCGGGGAAGAATTTCGGCTGTGGCTCGTCGCGCGAGCACGCGGTCTGGGCGCTGGAAGATTACGGGTTCCGGGTCGTGATTGCACCCTCGTTTGCCGATATCTTCGCCAACAACTGCGTGAAAAACGGCGTGCTGACGGTCGTTCTGGGGGAAGCGGAGGCCGCCGCGATCGCTCGCCGGGCTGCCGAAACGCCCGGCTACCAGCTCACCATCGATCTTGAACAATGCAAGCTAACCGATGATAGCGGAGTGAACGTGAATTTCGCGATTGACAGCTTCACCCGGCATTGCCTCCTCGAAGGACTGGACGACATCGGCCTCACCCTGCAGCACGAGAGTGAGATTGCCGCGTACGAGAAGCGGCATCCGCTTCCGCCGGTCCTGCCGCTCCGGTAGCGTCTTGAGAAGCGCATGCTTCACCCCGGAGGCGGTTGGAACGACGGTGGGACGGTGAGGGCTAAACCGGCGGCCCGGACGGCGCGCCGGAAGGCTTCAGCTTGGGCGTGTTCTGCGCCGGATTCTGCAGGAAGAGTTCGATTTCGTGGTCCAGGAGCTGCTGGGCCGCATCCTGCTTCTTCAGCGTGGACTGAATCTGGCGCACGCCGGCGAGCGCGGCGGCCTGCACTTCCGGCGTCGCGTCGGCGTTGGCCGCGAGGATCATCAAACGCTCGCCCGTCTCAATTTTGATCACATCCGTCAGACTCTGTTCCGCCGCCGTTGCTGGAGGCGCAGCATAGACGGCCTGCACCAGATCGGAAATTACACTCCCGGGTGACGGCATCAGGGGATCCCGATCGGAGATGACTTGCAGGCGCTGCATGCGTTTGGGATCGAGCAATCCTCCGACAACGATTTCAGCCACCGCGCGGGCGCCGTCCTGCGGGCTGAAAAGATATCCCGCCGAGGAAGCGAAGCGTTCGGGATCGGCATCGCGGTTTTCCACCGGCGCCAGCGAAGGCCACAGACCGGCCGGTAAGGTGAGCTCAGCCGGGCTCAGGACGCGCAGGGCCAATTGCAAGGCCTCCCGCTGACTCGCGGCAGGCCATATGACCACGGGCGGCTGCCCGTCGCCCGCCACGGACAAGGGTATCCTCGCGCCGCCCACCACGTTGATCGCCGCGCCCAGCGCGTAACGGTGAAACAGATAGACCAGCGGGAGCCTTGAGGTGAGCCGGGAACTGGGCTCGCCGACCCGCAGCATCTGCGGACCATAATGCGCAAGCAGGGCATCCCGTACCGGAAGAACTTGCTTGAGCCAGGTCACGGGGTCGGGACCGTCATCGTAGGCATTCCAGCGCGGGTCTTCGTAGTTGCCCCACACGATTCCCTTCTCCACGGCTGCCTTCACGATGGCTGCACGGCGCACACTCTCCTGCTCGGGCGTGCTGCCCGACTTCTCCTGGCTGTAGCCCCACTCGATGGCGAAGCGGTCATAGCTCCCTGTGCCCTGCATGTAGGCATCGGAGAGATCGGCGCTGCCATCGGGCCTGATCTTTACGCGCGGGGCAAAGTAGTCCATCACCGAACCACGATCATAGGTACTGGCGACGAAGTTGTGATCGAGGCCGAGCACATGGCCCATCTCGTGGCAAGTCAGCAGCGCCAAGCGGTTGAGCATGACCTCCAGTTCCGGAGTCCTGGGATCGAGCGCATCGAGTGCGGCGAAGGTGTCGAGCGCGGGTTCGGCAGAATCGCGGCCCGAGGGCATGGTAGCTTCCCAGTAGTTGTTCGCAGTTCGCATGCGGTGCGAGTCCAGCTGCACCACAGAATGCAGAATCTCGCCCGTGCGCGGATCGACATGACTTTGCCCCACGGACCAGCCTCGGCCCGAGCGGTTGGTCCACTGAATCGTGGGATAGCGCGCATCCATCGGGCTGGCGCCCGCCGGCAGGTCTTCGATCTGCAAGGCATTCTTGAATCCGGCCTGCTCGAAGGCCGCGTTCCACCACAGCGCGCCACGGCGGGCGGCCGACCGAACCGGCTCGGGTATCGCAGGATCGAGATAAAAGACAATTGGCTTGACCGGCTCACTCAGGGCCGCACCGGGATCTTTCTTCCGCAAGCGCCAGCGGTTCGCCAGATAGCGGGTCAATGGACGGTTGTAGGGTTGGGAGAAGTCCTGGAAGCTGGTGACGATGAAGCCCACGCGCGGATCCTGCTCCAGGGGCTCGTATCCCGGCGGGGGAAGAGGCAAAAAGGAGTGATGTTCGCGGACGCTCAGCGTATGGGGATCGGGTTGGTTGAGATCGCTCTCCGAGTCGGCGGCGAAGGTGAGCAGAACT
>CAYOZX010000057.1:0-15790 GCA_964408515.1 uncultured Acidobacteriaceae bacterium
CGGCTATCAATGGCTTCATCCCGGCATTACCGTGCCTACTCCGTTTCAACCCGTCAGCCAGCCCGTGGGCCAGAAGATGGGCGACATTCCCCAGGGCGCCGGGGCCGCCTTCACCTACAACTTCACGCCGCACTGGGGCCTGGAAGCTGACTACGGCGGGAACTCCAACAAATTCGGTTCCGTGAATACGGTTTCGGTTGGCCCCCGGCTCGCCTTCCGCGGCGAGGGTGTCACGATGTTCGCTCACACCCTTTTCGGCTACAACCGCTTGAACGTACCTCTGGTGGATACCAGCAACGCCATCGGTGCGATCCTGGGCGGCGGGATGGACCTCAACGTCTGGCGGCGTCTCTCCTTGCGCTTGTTCGAAGCCGATTACGTCTGGGCGAGCCACCACTTCGCAGACGAGGTGGGCCCCAGCTTTCCTGATCTGCGGCGGCCGCACGAAGGTGGCGTACGCCTGGGCACTGGCCTGGTCTTCAACTTCGGTTATCCCTCGGCCGCAGTGCCGACAGCGAGCTGCTCAGTGCAACCCAGCGAAGTCATGGTTGGGGAGCCGGTCACAGTCACCTCGACTGCGGGCAACTTCAACCCCAAGCACACCCTTTCCTATAGCTGGAACGCGACGGGAGGGAAGGTAACGGGCAACAACAACACCGCCACTATTGACACTACCGGTCTGGCGGGAGGCAGCTACACGGCAACGGCGCGGGTCAGCGATCCCAAGATGAAGAAAGGCGGTGAAGCCACCTGCAGCGCCACTTTCTCCGTCAAGGAACCGCCCAAGAACCCGCCCACCATGTCCTGCTCAGCCAACCCGGCATCGGTTCAGGCAGGTACACCGTCAACAGTAACGTGCACCTGCACCAGTCCGGATAACGTTCCCGTCACCATTGGCGGGTGGACCGCCAGCGGCGGCAGCATCGCCGGCGAGGGTGGCACGGCAACCCTGACCACGACCGGCGCACCGGCGGGTCCCATCACCGTAAGCGCGACCTGTACGGACTCCCGGGGCCTTACTGCCTCCGGTTCCACGCCGGTTACGGTAGAAGTGCCGCCGCCTCCGCCGCCGCAGGCTTCCAAGTTGAGCGAATGCGAATTCCCCAACAAGGTTAAGCCCTGGCGCGTGGACAACACCTGCAAAGCCGTTCTGGATGACGTAGCCCAGCGGCTGCAGCAGGATCCGGATGCCAAACTGGTCATCGTCGGCAACGCCGAGCCGGGTGAAAAACGCAAGAACCTGGCTGCCGAGCGCGCCGTCAATTCCAAGGCCTATCTGTCCGGTGGCGAAGCCAAGCAAGCCATAGACGCCAGCAGAATTGAAGTGCGCACGGGCAGTGCTGGTACCAAGACCGCCGAATACTGGGTGGTGCCGGCCGGCGCAACCTTCTCCGGGACTGGAACCGAGGTCGTGAATGAGTCTCTGGTCAAGGCCGTTCCCGATCATCCTGCCCGGAAGAAGGCGGCCAAGCCAAAGGCCCAGTAGGGGTTAGAACAACATGGCCGGTCGGGTTCCGCGCTCGACCGGCCCTTTTCTCGTCTGGCCTTACGTAACTTGATCAGGGACGGTTACGCTGTCAATCTCCCCTGACCAGCGAAAATCTGCTTCGCCAGAGGTTAGCTTTCACTATGAGTTCGCGGAAAATTGGACAAATTTCTCGTAACCTACTGATTACACTGGGCGTTGCTTTGTTGTTATCGAGCAGCCTGTGGGCCGGCCAGTGGATTGCTTTGGGCCCCGACGGTGGTGACGTGCGGAGTCTGAGCCATGACCCCGTCAACCCCGACCGCATTTACCTGGGAACGAGCACAGGAACGCTGTTCGTTTCTACCGATGGAGGGCGCAACTGGAGCAGATTGGCTCACCTGGCCGATGATGTCGTCCTCGACCACATCGTGATCGACCCCAAGAATCCCAAGCACATCTACGTTTCTGCCTGGAGCGTTGTGAATCAGCAGGCCGGCGAGGTCTTCCGCTCGCATGACGGCGGCGAAAAGTGGGACGCACTGGCGGGAATGCACGGCAAATCAGTTCGCGCCCTGGCCATGGCAGCGTCCGATTCCCGGATTCTGGTGGCGGGTGCGCTGGACGGCGTATTTCGCAGCAACAACGGCGGCAATAGTTGGGAGCGCATTTCTTCCCCGAGCATCTCTGAGCTGAAAAACATTGAGTCCATCGCCATCGATCCCAAGAACCCGAACACTGTGTACGCAGGCACCTGGCATCTGGCCTGGAAGACAGCCGATGACGGCGCCACCTGGCAGCACATCAACAAGGGCATGATCGACGATTCGGACGTGTTTTCCATCATCGTCGACTCCAGTAATCCTTCTGTGGTTTTTGCCAGCGCCTGCTCAGGGATTTACAAGAGCGAGACCAGTGGCGATCTATTCCACAAGTTACAAGGCATTCCGTTCTCCGCCCGCCGCACGCGCGTCCTGAAGCAGGATCCCAGCAATCCCGGGACGGTCTATGCGGGAACGACCGAGGGGTTGTGGAAGACGGTTGACTCTGGCCGGAGCTGGAAGCAGGTCAGCAATCCGCAAGTTGTCGTCAATGATGTGCTGGTCGATCCCCGAAACTCCAACCGTGTGCTGCTCGCCACTGATCGCAGCGGGGTGCTGTCCAGCGACAACGGGGCGCAAACTTTCAGTCCTTCCAATCACGGCTACGCTCACCGTTATGTCAGCTCGTTGCTGACCGACCAGAACGATCCCAGCACGATCATTGTGGGGGTGGTGAACGACCGCGAATTCGGCGGTGTCTTTACCACCCGGGACAATGGTCAGAGCTGGCAGCAGAAAAGCCTGGGATTGGGCGGGCGCGACGTGTTTGCGCTGCAACAGGCCGCTAACGGGGCCCTGATCGCGGGAACCAACAAGGGTATCTTCCTGTTGGAACGCAATGCCACGCAGTGGAGACCCATTAACACCATCGTGATGGAGAAGTCGCCAGCGGTCACGATCAAGGGCAAAGGCAAGAAGGCTGCCCGAAAGATACCGGCGGTGGTCGTACGGTCGGTTCTGGATGCCCGCGTAAACGACATCGAAGTCACGCCCAAACGTTGGCTGGCGGCCACTTCCGTGGGTCTGTTCAGCAGTTCCGACCAGGGCAAGACCTGGACGGGCGGTGCTGTAATGGGCAAAACTGACTTCATTTCGGTGGGAGCTGATGGACAGCTGATTGTGGCCACGACCCGGGCCGACGTTCTGTATTCCACCAACGGAGGGAGCTCCTGGCAGCAGGCGCCTCTTTCCTCCTTCATTACCAGCATCCATGGCCTGACGCTCACACCCGGAGGTCAGATTCTGGTGGCTTCACGCGAAGGCGCGTTTCGCAGCGCCGACTCAGGGGCGACCTGGGAGCACCTCATCAACGGGCTTCCTGATAAGAACATCAGCTCCATCGCCTATGACGACACTCACAAGCGTCTGCTGGCGACAAGCACTGCTACCGGCGTGATCTTCGAAAGTCAAGACAACGGCCATAGCTGGCGTCGCGGGCCGGACTCGGGCTACCCGCTGCGCCGCATCAGCGTCGTTCGTGGCCGCTTCGTGGCTGCCACGCCGTTCGATGGCGTCATTGTGCAGCCCGCGAGTGAATCCCGCACCGCTTCGAGCCTCGGGGGTGCTTCCGAATAGCTGAGCGCGGAAAGTGCCAGTACATATCCACCGGGGAAGCGCTGAGCGCTTCCCCCTTTTCATTTGGGGATATTTTTCAAGGTCCTGGTCCACAGGCGAACTCCACAAGTCAGCAAAAACTACACAACACTCCTAGAGCCGGTGCAGCTAACTCTTTGATGAATCGCCATCATGACTTGGCATCAGAGTTGCGACTTGTTCCTGGAGATGACCTCGCGCAGGATTGCTTTATGAAAGTTTCAGGTTGGAACCGGCGTCTGCCGCTTGTGTCGGCTGGCCTGCTGGTTGCTTTAGCGCTGGGAGGCTGCGGTCAGCATGCGAACCTGCCCGCCACCGAGGACAACCCTCCCGCTGACCAGCACCTCCCCTTTGCGGCCACCTCTGACAAGGGAGGCATTTTTCCCACAGGTTCCCTGACTCCTACGGCAATTCCTTCCGGCACAGCCCTCATTGTTCACTTGCTTACGCCTTTGTCGAGCGCTGCGTCCCGCACCGGGGACACGTTTGAGGCATCGCTCGATGAGACGATTACGGTCCGGGGCCAAATCGTGGCGCCGCGGGGAGCGACGGTTGCGGGCAAAATCCTGGAGGCGAGACCGGCGGGACCGCTGCAGGACGTGGGGTACATGCGCTTCACTCTGACCGCGATTTCGGTGCATGGGCAGTCCTTCTCCCTGCGAACTTCCAGCATTTTCGTCAAAGGCGGAACCCGAAGGCGCGGCGACCCCATGCTGGCCAGCGGAGACGGTGAAACCGTGGGCTCCTTGATGAGCGCGTCCGCGCCTGCCACCACGACTAGCCAGGATGTCAGCGTTACACCGCAGCGCCGGCTCACCTTCCGGCTGGCGCAACCCACCGCTCTGGAATTCTGATTTTCCCCTGCTGAATCCGGGTGCGGGAATCTGACTCGTGCCCTGCAAACCTTCCACAGTATCCGTTCCCACTTGTTCTTTCGTCACATCGCAGTGTGACCTCTGGCCTTTAGTGCATCGGCATTGCGATCTATAGTTCCCCAACGCAGACGCCGTCGTCCGGCAAGACACAACGGCGCCGATGGTTCCCGATTCGGGAGGGGATAGCCCTTTCGGTACGCGGTCCGCACCCGTTTGGTGCTTTCCCGAAACGCGTCTTGGGGCTAATGCTTTCGTTTGAGAGCCGAAGCCGGCAGGGTGGAGCCCAGACCGGGAGCCGGATTGCGGCATGTGGAAACCATGAGCGCGATTGTCCAGTTGCAACCCGCCGAAACCCGGGTTCCGGATCCAGCGATATTGCTGGCTGCGGTGCAGGCGATGAGCGAGAGCGTGGCGATCGTTGAGTCCGGCCGCCTGGTTTATGCCAATCCTGCGTGGCGTCAGATTTTTGACGGTCCGGAAGAATCGCGGCTGCAGCGGCGGGTCCTGGACGAGTGTGTGAGCTCGGCGGGAAGGCAGGAAATCAAAGCAGCCTGCGAGGACAGCTCAACTCTCCCCGAAGGCACATTCAGACACCAGCGCCGGGATGGCACAAGTATTCATCTGAGGTGCAGCAGCGAGCGTTTCCGTCTTCAAGGCAGGGAATTCCGGGTGATTACTCTGCGAGATGTGAGCAGAGAGCGATTGGCCAAGAGCCGCCTGCGGCAATCCAAGAAGCTCGAAGTCACCGGTCGGATGCTGAGCGGCGTGGTCCACGACTTCAACAATCTGCTGACCGGAATTCTGCTCTACTGCGACCTGCTGCTTGCCCAATTCCCAGAAGGCAGTCCGGTGCACCGCTACGCCCAGGCCATGCGTGCGGCCGGCGAGCAGGGCAGCGGCCTGATCCAGCAATTGCTGGCGATCGTGCGTCCGCAGGCGAACGAGTCCCCGTCCTCGGGACTGAACGAAGTAATTTCGGCCGCGCGCGACTTTCTCAGCCGCATAGTGGGAGAAAACATCAGCCTCATCACCGATCTTGAACCTGCCCTTGGACGAGTGAGCATGAGTCCGGCGGAAGTGCACCAGATTGTGCTCAATCTGGTGCTCAATGCCCGCGACGCCATGCCCAGCGGCGGCCGGATCGCCATCGCTACCCGTAACTGCACGGCGCCGCTGGGGCAGGGCCGGACGGACGGCAAGGACTCGCCGTCTGGTGTGGAACTGACCGTCGGCGATACCGGATGCGGCATGGATGCTCCCCTTCTCGGCCGAATCTTCGAACCGTACTTCAGTACGAAGCCGCCCGGCCAGGGTAACGGCATCGGGCTGGCCAGCGTCCGCAGCCTGGTTCGGCGACGGGGTGGAACGATTTCGGCGGAAAGCAGGCCGGGGCAGGGCACGCAAGTTTGCGTGCGCCTCCCGCGCGAGGGCTGCGGCGCCTCATCTCACTCGGAATCCAAAGCGGAAAGGTAACCAGTCATGACCACAGCAGTAAGTCTCACTCCTTCCAACCCCCAGATTGAGGGCGCGAACTTCCTCAATCTGCTGATTGTGGACGACGAACGCGCCATTCGCGAGGTCTGCCGCGAGGTCGCCCAGTCCCTGGGCTTCAACACCGCGGTGGCGGATTCCGCTGAGCACGCCTACCGCGTGCTCGATACCCAGAATATCGATGTCGTACTGCTCGACCTGAAACTGCCCGGCGCCGGCGGGCTGGAAGCCCTGCACCAGATCAGTGCGCGCAAGCCGGACGCGGTCACCGTGGTGGTCACCGGCTACGGTACCGTGCAGTCGGCAGTCCAGGCCATGAAGAACGGCGCTTATGACTACGTCACCAAGCCCTTCAGCATGGAGGAATTGCGCCTCCTGTTGCAGCGCGTCGCCGGTCACCTGAAGCTGAAAACGGAAAACCGCACCTTGCGCGAGCGGGTCAAGTCCAAGCAGGGCTTTGGAAGCATCGTAGGCCGGGCGCCGGAGATGGAGAAACTGTATCGCATCATTGCCAAGGCCGCCCACAGTTCGCATCCCGTGCTCATCCTGGGCGAAAGCGGCACAGGGAGGGGTAGTGTGACCCGTCCCACCCACTTTTCAGGTCCCTTTCGTGTAAAGCCTTTCATTCCCGGGGATTGCGGCTCGCTGGTGCCCACGCTCATCGAGAGTGAGTTGTTCGGTTACGTCAAGGGAGCATTTACCGGCGCCGTGCAATCGCGCGAGGGCCTGCTGGCCATCGCCGAGGGAGGAACGGTCTTTCTCGATGAAGTGGGCGAGCTGCCTATCGACCTTCAGGCCAAGCTGTTGCGCGCCATCCAGGAGCGGGAAATCCGCCCGGTAGGCAGTACCAGGCGCATTGCGATCAACGTGAGGATGCTGGCCGCCACCAATCGCGATCTGGAGTCCGCCGTGGCCCAGGGAACCTTCCGGCGCGACCTCTACTTTCGTCTCAACGTGCTGAGTCTCAAAATCCCCCCCTTGCGCGACCGGCGCCAGGATATTCCCTTGCTTACCGGGTACTTCCTGGACCGCCTGGCGCGGGCTTCAGGGCAGGAGCACACCGTGAATGACGACGCGATGAAGGCGCTGCTCGCCTACGACTGGCCGGGGAACGTGCGCGAGCTGGAAAATTGCCTGGAACGGGCCTGCGCTTTCACCAGCGGACCCGTCATTCACCTGGGAGACCTGCCAAGCGCGATCCATGGCGCCTCCTCCAAGCTGTCTAACGATGGCAACGGGAGCAAGATTCTTCCGATTGCGGAACTGGAGAAGCAGACCATTCTGAGCGCGATCGCGCAGCTCAACGGCGACAAGCTGCTAGCCGCCCGCATGCTCGGAATCGGCAAAACAACCCTCTATCGCAAATTGAAGGAGTACGTTTCCCAAGACTAGCCACACCCCGCCAGGGGCCTCCCGAAACGGGAGCGGCCGGGCGGGGCGGTCGGCTAATCGGTCTTGTTTTCAGCAAGAAATCGCGGTTCAACACGTGCAATAGACCTCAAAGCCATGCTGCTGATGATTACACCCTCTGCTAAGGCCCGCAGCTGTGCGCAGGCCATCAAACAGATCACCGCGGAAGAGACTCACGTGGCCTCTACCCTCAGCCAGGCGCTCTCCCAGTTGCGGGCACAGGAATATATTGCCGTGCTGATCGATCAGGCATTTCTTGAAAGTGAGCCAGACGACAGCGAAACCGTCCTGGAGCATGCCGGCACTGCCATCCCGGTGCCGGTGAATTTTGCCATCAATGGCATGGATCGCGTCATCCGCGAGCTACGCAGCGCCTTGCTGCGCCACAAAAGGGAGCTGGTAACGGCACGGGAGACGGCCCGCCAAGCCTTGAAGAACGAGTTGAAGGATACGGTCACGGCCCTGCTGCTGTCCTGCGAAATGGCGCTCCGCCTGCCGAATCTCCCGGCTGAGGCCGAGTCCCGGATGCGCACGGTCTTCGAGCTGGCCCAGGAGGTGCGGACGAAGTTGGACGCAAAGAACTGAGCGGCCTGGGGGCAGTCCAGCATGTGCAAACTTTTGCGCACCCGTTTTTGCCCCAGAAATTCTCCTGTGACCTGGCCTCATCCTGCACTAAAATGAGGGCTGCTCCAACGCGGGAAGAGTCCCTTGTGGGCCGCTCGCGCTCTCCCCAGGGAAACCGTGCACGTTCTGGTCACAACTGACACTTTGGGTACCACCTGGACTTACTCCCGCGAGCTGGTGTCGGGGCTGGTCACGCGGGGTGTTCAGGTGACCCTGGTTAGCTTCGGCCAGATTCCCCTGCCCGAACAGACCGCCTGGATGGATAACCTGCATGGTCTGGAGTATCGCCCCACGGCGTTTCCCCTGGACTGGATGCAGCAGGGCCAGGACGATCTGAGGGACTCTTCAGCCTACCTCACGGCGCTGGTGAACGAACTCAGGCCCGATGTCCTGCACCTGAACCAGTTGTGCTATGGCAGCCTGCCGGTGACGGCGCCACGGGTGGTCGTGGCCCACGGGGACCTGATCACCTGGTGGAAGACGGTCCACGGTCATGAGCCGCGGCCGGACTGGTGGTTGCGCCGCTACAAGGAAATCGTAACTCGGGGCCTGGCTCTGGCCAGTGTGGCCGTGGCCCCTTCGGCATGGATGCGCGACATGGTGCGGGCCTGCTACACTCGCGCCCGCTACGAGGTCGTCATCCACAACGGCCGTAACCCCATATTTTTCAATCCTTATGTGGGAAAGGAAGAATCTGTTCTGGCGATAGGCCGTCTCTGGGACGCGGGCAAACAGGTGTCGCTTCTGACCCAGCACACTCATCCCATTCCCGTTTGCATCGTGGGTGGGGACGCCCCGGTTCCGGGCCTGGGCACGGTTCCGATTCGCACCGACGTCAAGCTCGCTGTCGATGAGGTCCATGTCGCGTTCAAGGGGCCGCAGACAGAGTCCCAGCTCCGTTCACTTTATAGTCGCGCCGCGATCTATGCGGCTACGTCGCGTTACGAACCGTTCGATATGGCGGGCGTGGAAGCGGCGTTCTCCAGGTGCGCCATTGTAGCCAACGACATTCCGGCCTTCCGTGAGCTGTGGGGTGATGCGGTTCTCTACTTCAGGGCCAACGACGCCGCCAGCCTGGCTTCTGCCATCCGCCGCCTCAAGGATCAGCGTGACCTTTGCCGCGCCTACGGCAATCGCGCTTATCAGCACGCCCGCCAGTGCTTTACCTCTAAACGGATGATCGACCAGTACCTCGAACTCTACGTTGGTCTCCTGGGGACCAAGTGGGCAGCCGCCTAGGAGCTTTTGGCTGGCGAAGCTAGCTCCTACCGCCCCAAAACTGCTATCTTTACTTCCTGAGCGCGAGCTGGCCGGGAGGGGTTGATGGCAGCGGCTGTCAGGATTACGGTGCGCAGGAATGGTCCCTATCGGGTGGAAGCGCCGGAAGGCTCCGTTGAGCTGGTCGACGCGGATGGCAACAAGTATGACCTGACCGGCAAGCCTGCCTTTTCCCTTTGTCGCTGCGGGGGATCGGTGACCAAACCATTCTGCGACGGCACCCACAGTCGCATCGGCTTCCAAGGGGCGGAGCTGGCCGTTAAGAAAGCCGACAGCGATGCCTGATGCGAGCCTGCCCGCACCTCTTTGCACGGCGAGCGACCCGCTCGTGCGCCACCGATGACCTAACAAACTCTTTGAGGGTGTCTTGAGCGACTGGAATGAGCGGGAACTGGGCATGCATCGCGACATTACCCGCCGCGATTTCCTGAATGGCTTTGCATTGGCGATCGGTGCTGCCGCATTCTCTTCCCCATGGCTGGCGAGTGCCGATTCGCAGAACTTGCCGGATTATTATCCGCCCGCATTGACCGGCCTGCGCGGAAGCCATCCCGGGTCGTTTGAGGTGACTCACAGCCTGCGGGATCATAGCTTCTGGGAACATGCAGGTACAGCTGTAGATACGCGTGAAACCTACGACCTGGTGGTGGTCGGAGGAGGCATCAGCGGGCTTTCTGCTGCTCACTTTTTTCGTAAGCGGGTGGGGCCCAAGGCTCGAATTCTTATCCTCGACAATCACGATGATTTTGGAGGGCACGCCAAGCGCAACGAGTTCCACTCGGGCAAACACACGTTGCTGGGGTTTGGCGGAACGTTTGCCATTGAGAGCCCGGCCCCCTACAGCGCTGTGGCCAAGGGACTGGTCGAAGAACTGGGGATCGATGTTTCTTCCTATCCCCGCTATGTGACCAGGGACCTGTACCGCTCGTTTGGGCTCGTCCCCAAGATCTTTTTCGATAAGGAAACTTTCGGGACTGACCGATTGGCGGTCCACCCCTTGCCTCGCGTAGGGGGCGAGAATGAAGACTCTGCGGCGCGGCAGCACGCGTTGGAGAAATTTCTGGCGGAATCACCCCTTTCCGATCTGGCGAAAGAGGATTTCAAAAGGCTGCTGACCGACCCGAAGGACTATCTGCCGGGTCTTGCTTCAGACGAGAAGAAGGCCCGCCTGGCGCGCATGAGCTACAACACCTTCCTGACCGACATGGCCCAGGTCAGTCAGGAACTGGTCGCGTTGTTCCAGGCAATGCCGCAGCCCCTGTTTGGTGTGGGCTTCGATGCGGTTTCAGCCCAGGATGCCTGGGGACTGGGCGCGCCCGGCTTCGCGGGCATGAATCTGGCGCCCACACCCGGCAGGGGCATGAACCGTGACGCGATCTATGACGCCGAAGCGGACAGGTACTTCTTCCATTTTCCCGATGGCAACGCTTCCATCGCGCGCCTGCTGGTGCGAGAGCTCATTCCGGAGGCGATGTCCGGGAACTCGGCGGCCGACGTGGTCACGGCTCGAGCCGACTACTCCAAACTGGATCGCGGTGATGCAGCCGTGCGTATCCGTCTGAACAGCACGGTGGTGCGCGTACAGCACCGGGGCAGCCCGGATAGCGCCAAGGAAGTGGAGGTGGCGTACTCGCAGGGCGGGACGGTGCGTACGGTCCGGGCCTCGCATTGTATTCTGGCCTGCTGGCACGTCGTGATTCCTTACATCTGTGACGAGCTGCCCGCTGCGCAGAAGGCAGCTCTGGCTTCCGCCGCCAAGGTTCCTCTGCTCTACACCAATGTGGTCCTGCGCGACTGGAAGGCGTTCCAGAAGGCAGGCGCCAACTCCGTCTATGCGCCGGGCCAGTACCACACTTCCATGAATCTGGACTTGCCGGTGAGCATCGGTGGCTACGAGTGTTCACGCAAACCGGAAGACCCGATCGTCGTGCATATGGTCAAGACACCGTGCAAGCCCGGGCAGCCGGCCCGCACCCAGCACGTTCTCGGCCGCGTCGAGCTCTTCAACACGACCTTTGAAACCCTGGAGCGCCGCATCCGCGAACAGTTTGCCCGGATTCTGGGGCCGGGCGGATTCGATCCCGCCGCAGACATCACCGCCATTACCGTCAATCGCTGGCCGCACGGATACGCCTACGAATACAACTCGCTGTGGGATGACTTCTGGCTGGAAGGAAAGGAAACACCTTGCGAGGTGGCCCGCAAGCCCTTCGGCAGGCTCGCCATCGCCAACGCCGATGCCGCCGCCTACGCCTACACCGACGCTGCCATCGATCAGGCATATCGCGCCGTGGGAGAGATTACGAAGCCGTCTTAAGAATTGAACAAGCGAGAACTGAGCGCAGATTTCTTCTACACGATCCCTCAGTGGATGGTCTTGGTCTTCCTTGACATGTAGTCCATTAGCAGGTATTGGCCCAGGGTATAGGGCGTGGTGAAATAAGCCTTCCCGCGGCACATCTCCGTGACCTTCTGCACAAACTGCACCAGGCCGTAATCGGACGCCAGCATGAAAGTGTTAATCATGACCCCCGCCCGCTTGCACTTTGAGACTTCCTCCAGTGTCTGGCTGACGACCAGGGGATCGAGACCGAACGCGTTCTTGTAGATGCGTCCGTCTTCCAGCGTCAGCGCGGACGGCTTGCCGTCGGTAATCATGACAATCTGCATCATATCCTTGCGCTGCCGCTGCAAGATACGCTGCGCCAGTCGCAAGCCCTCCCGGGTATTGGTGTAATACGGGCCGACCTTGACGCGCGCCAGCTGCGACAGGGGAACCTCCTCCGCAGAATCGTGAAACAGGACCAGGGACAGCGAGTCGCCCGGATACTGCGTGCGGATCAGGTGCGATAACGCCATGGCGACTTTCTTGGCCGGCGTAAAACGGTCCTCGCCATAGAGGATCATCGAGTGCGAGCAATCGAGCATTAGCACGGTCGCGCATGACGACTGGTACTCGCACTGATGTACCTGCAGATCGCGGTATTCGATGTTGAGTGGCAGGCTCAGGCCTTCGCGCTGGATGGCGCTGGACAGCGTCGCGGTAACGTCGAGGTTCAATGTATCGCCGAATTCGTAAGGCCGCGATGCGCCGCTCGCTTCAATCCCGGTGGCCAGATCCCGAGTGTCATGGCGTCCGAAGCTGGATTTTCCCAGCGACCCCATCAGGTCCCGCAAGGTCTTGAACCCGAGGAAATCCAGACTCTTGTCCGTGATCTCAAATTTTGCCTGCTGAGCCTCGCCGGTTTGCCCACCCTGGGTTGATTTCCGCGACGAATCGTGAGCTTGATCGACGGAGATGTAGTCTTCCTGCTGCAGGCGCTCGATCAGCTGTTCGATCAATTCGTCCAGCGCGCCGTCCATCTGCATCTGCTGCAGACGCTCCCGCATTTGCTCGTCCAGCAAGTTGCCGTCCAGCAGGGCCTGCTCAATCGCCCGACGCAGGTCGTCCAGCGTCTGCTCGCCGTCGGGAAAGTCAGAGTAGATGTAGTTATGGAACCCGCTCTGCAGCAGGTAATCGGAGAGCGCGCTGAGCAGGTCTTCCATGCTCATCTCGCCCGCAGGATCGGGGACGTATTTGCTGTACTTGACTCGTCTCACCGCAACCTTACCGCTCGGTCTAGACTAGTTGTATGGCCGCCGCCCACGGAACGGCAGTTCTTCCCGCTCAAAGGGTTTTTCCGCGTGTTTGGGCTGCTTTTCCCCAGCCGTGAACACCCGTTCCTCGCTACGGCCGATGCGCTTGTGCGCATGCAGGCCCTCGAGGATGAACTCCGCCGCGGACACCTGCAACTCCGGGCTGTCCTTGGGGCCGACTCCCACCTTGACCGTCTTCTCCATCAGCCCTTGAATGCTCCGCAGCTCGGGCAAAGCTTCCGCCGCGCCGGCGGTGTCGGCCAGTCGAACCTCTCCGCCCAGATCGAACCACTGCACGATCTGCTGCAAGTCTGTGCCTTTGAAGTAGCCGTCATGGGTTTTCGCCACTGCGGTCCGGATCAGCTCGCGGGTGACGTGGTCCGCGCCCTTGATCTCGCCCTCATACTCCAGCTCCAGCTTGCCCGTGATCGCGGGCATGGCGGCATAGATGTCGGCAATGCGCGGCACGACCAGCGTCTCGCTGCGCTGGATGGCTCTCCGCTCGGCGTTGGAGACCACGTTCTCCATGCAGGAGATCGGGAGGCGCTGGCTTACGCCGGAACGCTTGTCCACCTTCTTGTCCTCGCGGGCCGCGAAGGCAACGCGCTCAATGACTTCTTGCACGTACTTGGGCACCTGCAACTTGTATCCGTCGCGGTGCGTCCATGCTTCCTGCGCCGTGATGGCAACGCCCTCTTCGACCGTGGCCGGATAGTGAGTGCGGATCTCGGAGCCGATGCGGTCTTTAAGCGGGGTGACGATTTTGCCCCGCGCGGTGTAGTCCTCGGGATTGGCCGTGAACACCAGGGCGACGTCGAGCGGCAGACGGATGGGATAGCCCTTAATCTGCACGTCGCCTTCCTGCATGATGTTGAACAGCCCGACCTGAATCTTGCCCGCCAGATCGGGCAATTCATTGATGGCAAAAATGCCGCGATTCGCCCGCGGCAAAAGGCCATAGTGGACGGTAAAGTCACTGCTCAGCTCGTGGCCGCCGCGCGCGGCCTTGATGGGGTCGATGTCGCCGATCAGGTCGGCAATGGTGACGTCCGGCGTGGCCAGTTTCTCCACGTAGCGTTGGTCGGGAGTGAGATAGGCGATGCCGGTGTTATCGCCGCGGCTGGAGATCTCCTCGCGGCATCGCCGGCAGATGGGGTCGTAAGGGTTGTCATGGATCTCGCAACCCACCACATACGGTGTTTGCGCGTCGAGCAGAGTCGTCAGGGCGCGCAGGATGCGACTCTTGGCCTGTCCGCGCAGGCCCAGGAGAATGAAGTTATGACGGGACAGCACCGCATTGACGATCTGGGGAACCACGGTATCGTCATACCCGACAATGCCGGGGAAGATCGTCCCGCCCTGGCGCAGCTTCGTCACCAGGTTGTCTCGAAGTTCGTCCTTGATGCGCCGCGCCCGCAAGCGTGATTCCGAGAATGGACTGTGGCGCAATTCGCCGAGCGTGCGCGGGAGACTCATGGCAGCAAAACCCCCAGGGAAGGCGGCATCTGACTTGGATTATACGCCGCATGGCCCGGCGTCCCCATTCACCGCGTCGCGCGTTGGTTCGCTTCGGGCGGTCGCACTCAATGCACGTGCCCATTTCCGCCAGCTCGCCGCCGCACCTCCACCGACCTTCGCAGGTTGGGCAGCAGGGCCTCGAAGTAAGAGATGATCGCCTGCGTTCTCTCGGCCTCGGATCGCATTCCCAGCAAAGTCTGTTTGAAATCAAGGTCGAGGGGAAGTGTGCCCACCAAATTGAACGAGAACGGCGAGGCGTCACTTGGGGAAGGAGGGGAAGAATCGCTGCCCGCAAGTTGCATGATCTGGCGCCGCAATTCCATCGCCCGCTCAATCTGCGTAGCCGAAGGTTTGTCCGGCTCGTCCTGCAGATACAGCACTTCCGCCTGCAGAAATGACCGTTCCTGATTCACCTGCATGACCTCGAAACGCTGCCGTCCCTCGGTCACGATATCCAGTCGTCCATCAGGATATTTCTTGGCAACGGTGATAATCTCTGCTGTGCAGCCTATTTCCGCCACCCCTTCTTCCTTGGCCCGGACCACGCCGAACAATTTCTTCTGGTTCAGGCATTCTGAGATCATCTCCTTGTATCGTGGCTCGAAAATGTGCAGAGGCAAGGGCGCGCCGGGAAGCAGCACCACGTCCAGGGGAAACAGCGGGAGAAGATTCACGAAAAGAACTCCAGAGTCCGGCTCCGACGAGGGCTGGGTAGATTGTACGTCAGCCTGGGATGTTCTTTCAGCGGAGATTGAGACCCGGTCATGAATTCCAGTAAGGCATTGATTGCGGGCAAAGTCGTGGTCGTCACGGGCGCTTCGATGGGCATCGGAGAGGCGATCGCCGGATTGTTCGCCGAGGAAGGCGCCAGGGTGGTTCTTCTGTCACGCGATGCGGCCCGCGCCGAAGCGGCGCGGACTCGCGTGGGCCATCCCGAGCGCACGCTCGCCCTCTCCTGCGACGTCCGCAATCGCGAGGAGATTGACCGCGTGGTCGGCCTGACCTTGCACCACTTTCAGCGCATCGACGTATGGGTCAATAACGCCGGCCACGGCCTCATGGATTCGGCGGCGGATGTGGATATGGCCGCCTGCCGCGAAACCTTCGACACCAATTTCTTCGGGACCGTGGCCTGTATGCAAGCCGCTCTGCCGGTCATGAAGCACCAGGGCTCGGGGACCATCATCAACATCTCCAGCGTGGCGGGGCACATCCCGCTGCCGTTCCACTCGGTGTACAGCGCCACCAAGTTTGCCATGAACGCCTTTGGCAAGGCGGCGCGCCTGGAACTGAAAGCA
>CAYOZX010000058.1:0-3923 GCA_964408515.1 uncultured Acidobacteriaceae bacterium
TGACTGTCGCCCATTTCGCCGTCGAGTTCTGCCTTGGGCACAAGGGCGGCCACGGAATCCACGACCAACACGTCGATGGCGCCGGAGCGGACCAGGGCCTCGGTGATCTCCAGGGCCTGCTCGCCATAGTCGGGCTGCGAGACCAGCAGATTGTCCACATCCACGCCCAGTTTCTTGGCGTAGCTCGGATCCAGTGCGTGCTCGGCATCCACGAATGCGGCCATGCCTCCAGTGCGCTGGGCTTGGGCGATTACCTGCAAGGCGATCGTAGTCTTTCCTGAGGACTCCGGGCCGAAGACTTCGACCACGCGTCCGCGGGGGAAGCCACCCACTCCGAGAGCGGCGTCGAAGGAAATCGCGCCGGTGGGGATCACCGCGATGGGCACAATGGCCTCTTTCGAGCCCAACCGCATGATCGAACCCTTGCCGAACTGCTTTTCGATTTGGGCAAAGGCCAGATCAATCGCTTTGCTACGTTCGTCAGCCATACGAGTGCGGCTCCTTGGTGGGGAGATGAAATTGAGAACAGGTTGAGGGCGGATTATACATCGAATTATGAGCGAATAAAAGGCGAATTTGTGGCGCGGCGGTGGGAAAAGTTCCGAAACGGGAACAGGCTGCCAGCACAAGATTTGCGCCCTGGAGCCTGCCTCATGCCGGTAGATGTGGCTCGCGACCACCTAGCCGGCAGGGCGCCTCTGCGTGTGGCGGCAGCACTATTTTCCGTCGCCCGGCGGAAGATTCGTAGTAACATTTGCCGCGCAGGCGCTGCTCAGTCAGCGAAGGCGCCAAGAAGCGCCACAGTCCACCTTGTCCGTGGAGGTTGCATGCAAGATCGGCCCCTTGGGAATTCCACCACTGCCAGTTCCTCTTCGACCGCCCGTCCCCATGAAGGTCGTAGCGTCTGGGTCCTGACCGCCTATGCGGTGTCGGGCCTGGCCCTGTTTGGAGTGTTGCTGTATTACGTTTCCGGATATTTGAGCCAGCAATAGCGGCCACACGGAAGGGTGCGAAGCACGGCACTCGCGCCCGGATGCCGTCTTCCTTTCCACTCTGCATGTTTGCGCGAAAGTATTTTGGCCACTTTCACCGGTGGTCTGCCTGCACCTGATTTGCGCCAGTGCGACCGTGCTACAATGAGCGCGCTTACCCGGTCAGCGACGCCTGGCGGATTCCCCACTGAACCGAGACGGACTGACTTCCGTGCCCCACGACCCCTCGAAGCCCGCCCTCACCTACGCCGACGCCGGTGTGGATTTCGAGCGCGCCGCCCGCATCAAAAAACGCATTAAGTATCTGGCGCACAAGACTTTCACTCGCAGCGTGCTGAGCGAAATCGGCGGTTTTGGAGGCCTGTTTTCGCTCGACAAGCTGAAGTGGGTGGATCCGGTGCTGGTCTCGAGCGTAGACGGAGTGGGTACCAAGCTGAAAGTGGCCTTCGAGATGAACGTCCACCACACCATCGGCGCGGACCTGGTGAATCACTGTGTCAACGATATCGCGGTGCAGGGCGCGACCCCGCTATTCTTCATGGACTACCTGGCGACGGGCAGGTTGGAACCGGAGATCGCAGAAAAAGTGGTTGAAGGGCTGGCGGACGCCTGCAAACACAACGGATGCGCCCTGATCGGGGGTGAGACCGCGGAGATGCCGGGCTTCTATCAAGATGGAGAGTACGATCTGGCGGGATTCATGGTGGGCGCAGTCGAGAGAGAACGGATCATTGACGGCAAGACGGTGGAGTCGGGCGATGTGATTCTGGGACTGGCGTCGAACGGCTTGCACACCAACGGCTATTCCCTGGCCCGCAAGCTTTTGTTCGAGGTGGGCAAGTACACGCTCGATTCCTACGTCAACGAGCTCAAGGGCAAAGTGGGCAACGAGCTGCTGCGCACGCACAAGAGTTATTGGCCGGCGATCAGGCGGCTGGCGGACGGCGAATGCGTCGCAGCAATGGCGCACATCACCGGCGGCGGCATTACGGAGAATCTCCCGCGCGTGCTGCCGCGCGGCGTGGCCGCCGTCATCGAGCTGGGTTCCTGGCCGGTGCCGCCGATTTTTGAACACCTGCAGCAACTGGGGAACGTGCCCCGGGACGAGATGCTGCGCACTTTCAACATGGGCATGGGCATGCTGCTGGTGGTGCCAGCCAAGAAATTCAAGAAGGCCCAGACCGTGCTGGAACGGGTGGGCGAGAAGGCTTACACCGTGGGCCGGATCGTCAAAGGGGACCGGAAAGTGATGTACACGTAGACTTCCAAGCCCGAAGCAAGGGTGTTATCAGTCCTCTTTCATCGTTCATCCGCGGTCCCGGGCAGGCCCTGTCTATCTCTTCAGCAGATCCACCGGTTCGCGGACATCGTGCACTCTCATGTACCTGGCCAAGGCGGGATATTTCTTTGCCACGGCTTCATACATGGCGTAGGCGACATTGCGATAGGAGAAATGTCCAGCCGGGCCGGTGCGGAGCTCAGAGATGTAAACCACTTCGGCGAAGTCCATCTTGAACAGCGTCCGCTTAAGGAAGCCCAGGGAAATGGCGTACTGCGAATTCTCAAGCGCTTCCGGCTTGCCGGTTGACGCCAGTTCCTCGACCGCCCTGGCAGTCTGCTGCATGATGAGGTCGTAATCCTGGCGGACGCCTGCCGCGTGCAGCTCTTCCGGCGCGTCGTATCCGTGTTTGGCGGTGAAATCCTGGCTGATCTGAATGCAGCGGCGGTGGCGGTGCATGTCGCGGAAGCCGCCAGTGTCCATGAGAATATCGAAGCGGAACGACTGCCCGGCGCAGTAGGCGCGCAGCATCTCGTCGTGCGTGCCGCGATGGCGCAGGCCGAGATCGATGAGCTCACGCCGGATGGCCTCGCCGGCCGCCTTCACCGCTTCGCGAATCTGCCGGTAGGAATAATGGCTGTGCTGATAGATCAGCGTCGAGGCGAGTTCGATTTCGAGCGGTTCCTCCTCCAGCAAATCGACGGTCGGAGCCGGCGCGATGGGTAGGCTCCCCATGAGCTCCCGGGCTGCCTGCCGCAATGCGTTCCGGGTTTCAATCTCGTAGGGGTTAGGATCGGCGTATTTCACCAGGGTAGGCGCCACCCGGATGTCCCGCAGCAGTTCCTGCTCGGCGCGCGCTCCAAGCTCGGGCGAGGCAGATCGAATCTGCTCGACCAGAGCGCGCAGCGATTCGTGATTCACGTTATAGGCCGGGGATAGGGCGGCCTGCTTCAGCAACCGTCCCAGGCAGCGGACTTCCTCGTGGGTATGGGAGAGCAGGTGCGAAATCTGGGATTCAAGCGTGCGCGCGTTGACGATCTCACCCAGCGACGTGTTGGTCGCCAAGGGCAGCAGATAGCGGGAAATGTCGAAAGCGCGGGCACGGAGCGTGCGCCCGTAGGCTTCCGGTTTCATGTCCGCGGGCTTCGGCGTGATGTTACTGAGATATTCGAATGTTTTTTGCGAAAAGGATTCGTAAGCGCTGAACAACCCGGTTACGATCGCGCGATACCTGTCCAGCGCGCCGATGTCGCCCTTAAAGTCAGGGACATAGTAGCCGCTGGCATGGAAGTTCTGATAGCGGGTGGAGCGCTCCTGGCCGTCCCAGCGCTGCTCATCCGCTACCGCGATGGCGGCCAGAATCGAGAGGCGCTCGATGGCCAGCGCGATATGGGCGAGGTCGGCGATCGACCGGTGCCCGTACTGGAAGTAGAAGGTGTTAAGAAACTTCTCCGCCTTCTGCTGGCTGATCTCCTTCAGAGACTCCTTCATGGAAAGGGCGGAGCGCGAGTACTTGGCCATGGCGTAGGCCTGAATTTCGGGCTCGGCGCCGTACACGGCATAGACTTCGACCGCCGGCGTTCCCGCCTCAGAGCTCGAATCCGCGGCAGCAGGTCTTTCAATCACTTCTGACATGAGCATCTCGTAACCCT
>CAYOZX010000058.1:4023-15707 GCA_964408515.1 uncultured Acidobacteriaceae bacterium
GTGCCAGTTGGCATCTTAGCGCAATCCTGAGCTCGATTCTCAATGCGCGGGCGCGAGAAATTGATCAGCTACCTTCAGGGCAAGATCGGCGGGCACGGGGTCAGCGCGGTTGCACAGCACGACGACGGTCAGCTTGTCATCCAGGAAGCGCTGAATGGTGGATCGGAAGCCGACAGTCTCCCCGTAATGCCACATGCGGCGACGCCCACGGTAGGAATTCAGAAACCAGCCAAAGCCGTAGCCGGCCGGGCTTCCGTCGGGCCCGCGCACACCGTTGTCCGGGACTTTGACCGGCGTCAGGGCCGCTTGCATCTCCGATTCACTCAACAGAACATGGCTGGCGAGGGCGCGGTCCCACTTGGCCAGGTCGTCGAGGGAGGAATAGACGCCGCCATCCCCCAGCACGGCCGAAGTCGGGCTTTGATCGGTTTCGCGCCAGGCGCCTTTCGCCAAGGTGTGGCCGTACGCCCGGTTCACCACTTGGTTCGTGCCTTTCTCGTAGGCGATGGTGTGGTCCATGTGCAGGAGGGCAAAGATGCGGTCGTGAAGGAATGAGCCAAACCGCCGGCCGGAAACCTTCTCAACCATCATGGCCAGCACAGCATAGCCGGAATTGCTGTAGTCCCAACGACCGCCAGGCGGGAACTTTGTGGTTCTCTGCCGTTTCAAGATCTCGAGCACGCCCGCGTCCTTGATCTGAAAGATTTGCTCTGCGGGAAGGGCCGCCGAGGGTGGTTCCATTAAGTCCTCGTAGTCGAGCAGGCCGGAAGTGTGGTTCAGAAGATTTCGAATCGTGATGGATTTCCCGTACGCGGGGAAGTCAGGAAAGACATCGGTGAGATGGTCTTCGTAGCCCAGCTTGCCGTCGTGAACCAGCAGCATCACTGCCATGGCTGTGAATTGCTTGGTGCAGGAGGCGAGCCGGAAGTTCGTGTGGGCATCAATCCTGCGGCGAGAATGCAGATCCGTGACGCCGTATCCTCGCTCGAAGACGATCGTGCCCGCCTGGAGAACCAGGACGGCTGCACCCGGCTCCGAGTCAGACTTGAATCCGGAAAAAATGGCGTCGATCTTTTCCGGCGGAGCGGTAGGCTGCGCGTACGAAGCGCCTGAACCGGAAGGCGGCGCCAGCAGTGTCGAGAGGAGCATCGCTATTCGTAGTCTTCGGCCTGTCCTAATCAACTCTTATCCTCAGGAGATCGAGCCCGGGAGTCTGAGTCAACCGCAGAGGACATTGAGGGCCGAGGGTGGCGGATCCCCGCCACCGCCATCATTCGGCCCGTCACGCCCCTCTCGGCGCGATGGGAAAACAGCAGATCAGTGCGGCACGAGGTACACAGCGGTGACACAGTGATGCTTCTGGCGGGCACCCCGGCGGCCATCAATTGACGGCGGTTGGCCTCCGCTAAGTCGAGAAAAATCCTTTTCGGCAGCTCGCTGTGACCGGGGGCGCGAGCAGTCAGAAACAGGAGGGGATACTTCTCGCGGACGGGATCGGGATCCTTGACCTCGCGGAACAGGCTGCTGCCATATTCAAACTGCGATTCAAACTGGCGGCGCACCTCCGCTCCCACCTCGTAGCAGCAACTGTGAATTCCCGGGCCGATGGCAGCCTTGAGGTTACGTGGAGAGGTGCCGAAACGGAAGCGCATGACCCCCACTCCCTTTTCGACGATGCGCTTCACGGTGCCGCGCCAGCCGGCGTGAAAAACGCCCACGGCGCGGCATTTGCTATCCACGAGGATTACAGGCAGGCAATCCGCGGTGAGGATGGCCAACAGGATACCCGGCGTTCGGGTGACGAGGCCATCACCGGCCGGCGGCGCTGAAAGCGGTCCGGAAACACAATGAATCAGGTCGGAATGACTCTGGCGCAGGGTTACGAGAGGCCAGGGGGTCTGGGTTGGCGCGATTCCGAGCCGGCGTAGAAAAATCTGGCGGTTTCGCTTCACTGCCCGGTGCGAGTCCTCGCGGGTGAAGGCCAGATTCAGAGTCTTCCTTCCATAAACCCCTGAGAATCCTGCCGTCCGGGTGCTGAAGCCGTGGACCAGCCAGGGAATCGCAGTGAGGGGGTCAGCTCGCAAAATCTTAGGCTGGGTCTTCTGGCGCGTCCTCGGTGACACAGGAACATCTTAGCAACCCGGCCTTCGATCGTGACAAATGTTGGTCGTAATGTTGCGCAGCCTCCCCGCAGTCTCGCCATGATGGCAGGGTCGCTCCGCGTATAATGACCCGCTTGCGGTCACTCGCGAGCTTGATCATCCAACCCAGTTCAGGAGCCCCCTCGATGCGTGTGCTTATTTTGATGCTGGCGTTATTGTGCGCGCTTACCGGAGCGGTTGCGCAGCAACAGCCGGATTCTGCAAGCGATCAGTCGAAGGAGAAGAAGAGCAAGACTGAATCCAAGGCGCCCGAGAAGAAGCCAGCTCAGACGACCGAGAAGTCCGAAGCCAGCCCTTCTGCGGAAGAGCAGAAACCCAAGCCGGGAAGCGACAAGGACAAGGAAGAGTTTGACGTGTCCGAGGTCGCGCCGGTCGTGACCCACCACCAGGTCACCGTAGACGGCAAGCTGCTGAAGTACACCGCTACGGCGGGGCGTCTGCCCATCAAGCGTAACGACGGCAAGATTGAAGCGGAAATGTTTTTCGCCGCCTACACCCTCGACAGCCAGGATGCCAGCAAGCGTCCTCTGACCTTTGCCTTCAACGGCGGTCCAGGTTCAGCGACGATCTGGCTGCACATGGGGGCGCTCGGCCCCAAGCGTGTAATGATGCAGCCCAACGGCTTCATGCCGCCAGCGCCCTACAGCATCGCGGACAATCCGCACAGCTTGCTCGACAAGAGCGACGTGGTATTTGTGGATGCGATCGGTACGGGCTTCAGCCGCGCGGCTAATCTCGAGTTGTCCAAGAAGTTCTGGGGAGTCAAGGGTGACATCGAGTCCTTCAGCGAGTTTATCCGCCTGTTCCTCAGCCGCTATGAGCGCTGGAGTTCACCCTTGTTCATGTTTGGCGAAAGCTACGGCACGACGCGCGCTGCCGGGATTGCCGGCTATCTGGCGGATCAGGGGATAGCGTTCAACGGCATCACGCTGCTCTCGACTGCGCTGAGCTTTCAGACCCTGGTGGATAACAAGAGCAACGATCAACCCTACATCCTGCTGATTCCGACTTTCACTATGATTGCCGGCTATCACAAACGGCTGCCAGGGGACTTGCTGCCGGACCTGAACAAAGCGCGTCAGGAATCGACCCAATGGGCAGCCACCGAATATACCCAGGCATTGGCCAAAGGCGACGCCATTACTCCCGAAGAGCGGCAGCATGTGATCGACCAGATGGCGCGCTACACGGGCTTGAGCAAGCAGGTGATCGACGAAGCCAACCTGCGCATCGATGTCCCTAAATTTACCCACTACCTGTTACTCGATCAGAAATTGCGGGTAGGGCGTCTGGACGGACGCTTCACCGGACCGGATCCCGACAGCGTTCTGGATACGCCTTTCTATGATCCCGCCGAGTCCGCCATCCTGCCGCCTTACGTTTCCGTCTTCAACAACTATGTGCGCACCGAACTAGGCTACAAGACCGACATGCCCTACCAGGCTTTCCCCGCCGATCAGAATTTCGAGAACCTGTGGAACTGGGGATCAGCCAGCAACGGCTTTCCCGACACAGCGACCGCGTTGCGCCAGGCCATCGTCAAGAATCCCTACCTGAAAGTACTGGTGATGGAGGGCTTGTACGACCTGGCGACGCCGTCCTACGCCGCCGACTGGACGATGGATCACTTGAATCTCAGTCCGCCATACCGGAAGAACATTTCTTTCGCCACCTACGAGGCGGGACACATGATCTACCTGCCCATCGATGGCCTGAAGAAAATGAAGGCCGACGAGGCTGCTTTTGTGGACCGGGCCGTGGCTGGGAATTGAGACCTGGAAGCTCGGCAGAGGACACCACCAACACAGAGGGACCAGCACGGCGGGTTTTTCACCCCCGAGCCCGCAGGGGAGCCTGCGATCCTGATGATGACGCTTGCTCGAACACGTAGGCGGTCCGCAGAACCTGCTCTTCTCCCCAGTGGGGACCGATTACTTGCAGGCCGATCGGAAGGCCGGCTCGAGTCAGGCCGCAGGGGATCGAGATGGCGGGCAACCCCCAGACGTTGATCGGACGGGTGTTGCGCAGAAGCAACAGTTCGCGCGGACGGAGCAGTTCGGGCTTCAGTTTCAGCTCAGCGATGGCCGGGGCGGCGATAGGCGTGGTCGGAGTCACCAGCGCGTCCACATCGGCAAAGACAGCAGTGATATCGTGACGAGCCCGTTCCAGCTCGCGGCGAGCTTCCGCGACAGCTTCCTCACTGATGTTCTGACCCGTGCGGATCCGCCGAAGCGTCTCCGGCAAATAGAGTTCAGGCGTGGCGGCAACATAGTTGGCGTGGAAAGCGTAGGACTCAGCGCTTTGCAAGGTGCGGCCGGTCGGCACGTCCAGGGTTAGTTCTCGAAGGGCTGCGCCGAGACTCTGTAGCTTTGCGTGCGCTGCTTCTGTAGCCGCGGCGACCTCGGGGTCCAGCTCCTCATAGAAGAATCTTCGCGGAATGCCGATCCGCAGGCCCCGCAGATCTTCTGCGGGCGAGGGTAGATACTTTCCGACGGCCACATCCACGCTGGCCTTGTCCCCGGAATCGAAGCCCGCGATGGCCTGCAGAATGAGGGCGGCATCTCTGACCGTGCGGGTGATGGGTCCAACGTGATCGAGCGACACGGCGAGGGGAATGACTCCGCGGGCGCTTACTCGTCCGTAGGTGGGCTTCAGGCCGACGACGCCGCAGAGTGAGGCGGGTTGACGAATGGAGCCGGCGGTGTCGGTACCGATCGCGCCGCAGCAAAGTCCGGCCGCCACGGCGGTGGCCGATCCTCCGGACGACCCTCCGGCGATGTGTTCCGGGTTCCACGCGTTGCGCACCTCGCCGAAGTAACTGATCATCGAACTGCCGCCATAGGCGAATTCGTGCAGATTCTGCTTGCCAAGAATCACCGCCCCGGCCGTCTTCAAGCGGCGGACGACTTCGGCATCCTGTTCTGGAATCCGGTTCTTGAACAAGGCACTGGCGGCGGTGGTGGGAACCCCGGCCGTATCGATGATGTCCTTGACGCCGAGGGGGATGCCGTGGAGCGGGCCGCGCCAAGCGCCGTGCGCGATCTCAGCCTCAGCCTGCCGCGCCTGTGCCAGGGCTGACTCGGCGGTCACCGTGATGAAGGCGTTAAGTTGCGGGTTCAGTTTCTCAATCCGGGAGAGGAAAGCCTGGGTCAGCTCCAGGGGAGAGAGCGTTCTCCGGCGCAGCTGCTCGCTGATTCCCGAAATGGATTCCGGCAACGGAATGGCCTCCTCCGTGTGAATATTATCGCCCGCCCCATCCGATGTCCGCTTGAGCCCGGCCCTATAATCGATTGCTTGTGGTCGATGCCCAGGGGAGGTCTAAGATAGCGTCATGGCCCAGATGACTGCCACCCCGGCGAGCACGCAGGGTTTCTTGGTCGACGGCAAGTGGATTGAAGAAGGCGAAGTTGTTGAGATCAAGGCGCCCTACGACGGCAGCGTGATCGCATCCGTCTTCCAGGGCAGACGGGAGCACGCCGAAGCGGCCATCGCCGCCGCGGTCAAGGCATTCGGAACCACCCGGCGGCTCCCCGCTTTTGAACGCCAGCGCGTGCTGCGGCGCGTAGCTCAGACCATCTCGGAGCGCAAGCAGGAATTTGCTCGCACTCTGGCCCAGGAATCCGGCAAGCCGATCAAGGCGGCGCGCACCGAGGTGGAGCGAGGCATCTTCACCTTTAACGTGGCCGCCGAAGAAAGCACCCGCATTTACGGCGAGTATCTGCCGCTGGACTGGCAGGAGTTCACCGCCGGGCGCTGGGGCATCGTGCGCCGCTTTCCGCTGGGGCCGATCGCGGGCATCACACCGTTTAATTTTCCGCTGAATCTGGTGGCCCACAAGGTGGCGCCCGCAATTGCCGCGGGATGCCCGCTGGTCTTGAAGCCGGCGCCGCAGACTCCCCTGACCGCGTTGCTGCTGGCCGAAGCCGTGCAGCAGGCGGGCTGGCCGGACGGCGGGCTGAATGTCCTCCCTCTGTCCAACGAGGACGCCGGCCTCCTGGTCAGCGACGACCGCATCAGGCTGATCAGCTTCACCGGGAGCGCCGCGGTTGGCTGGGACCTCAAACAAAGGGCAGGAAAGAAAAAAGTGATCCTGGAGTTGGGCGGCAATGCGGGCGTCATCGTGCACCGCGATGCCGACCTCGCGTATGCTGCCGATCGCTGCGTCGCCGGCGGGTTTGCCTATGCCGGCCAGACCTGCATTTCGGTGCAGCGCATCCTGGTCGAGCGTTCGGTATGTGGCAAGTTCACCGAACTGCTGCTCGAAGGAGTCAAGAAGCTCAAGAGCGGGGATCCCATGGATGATTCCACGGACCTCGGACCTCTCATCCGCGAGCGCGATGCCGTTCGGGCCTATGACTGGGTGCAGGAGGCCGTGGACGGCGGAGCGCGCCTGCTCTGCGGTGGACAGCGCCGGGGCTCCTTCCTCGAGCCTACCGTGCTGAGCGGGACCCGCCCGGAGATGAAGGTCAACTGCCAGGAAATCTTCGCGCCCGTGGTCACGGTCGAAGCCTACGACGAGTTCGATCAGGCGGTGCGCCAGCTCAATCAATCCCCGTATGGATTGCAGGCCGGAATCTTCACCCGCGACGCCAAGCTTCTGTTTACGGCCTTCGAAGAGCTTGAGGTCGGTGGACTTATCGCCGGCGACGTGCCGTCATTCCGCATTGACCACATGCCTTACGGGGGCGTGAAGGATTCCGGCCTGGGTCGCGAGGGCCTGCGCTATGCCATCGAGGAAATGACCGAGCCCCGGCTGCTGGTGATGAACCTGAGGTAGGCGGCAGCGGGGCCGGCCTCCTCCCGCGATGCGTCGGGCACAAAGACTGTCGCGCTCTTGATGGTGGAAAGCAGTGACTCGTTGGAAGCCAAGCCGCGAACAAGCATGAACCGCCGGGGACATGAAGGATCACGGAGGAAAGCCTGGGCGCGAAAATCCCCGTGACTTCATTCCGTTGACATTGTTCCCAAATTGACCCATTGCTGTTGAAAGGCGCGCTGTGCGTTCACAATGTCCGGCTGTTATAATCTGCAGTTTTCCAGCCGTAAAAAGTGGCGGTCTGTGACCGTCTGGTGGAACGCTGCATGAACCGGGTGTCCTGCGGCGGGCGCCCGCGGCTCCGAACCCCCTCATTCGATGCAGAATTTTCATCGCAGCACGAACACTCTCTCGCGGGAAACGATCTACGGCCCCGTGTTCGTGTTGGCGGCATTGTTCTGGGCGGGGGCGGAAATCCAGCGTGACCCCTACGTGCCTTACGCCGGCGTGCGTCGGCCACAGCCGGTGCCTTTCAGCCATCAGCACCACGTCGCAGGGCTGGGAATTGATTGCCGCTATTGCCACACTTCGGTCGAGACCTCGAAGTTCGCCGGTATCCCGCCCACCAAGACCTGCATGAACTGCCATGCCCAGATTTGGACCAACGCGCCCTTGCTGGAGCCGGTCCGCGAGAGCTATAAGAGCGGCAAGTCGCTGGTCTGGATGCGGGTCAACGACTTGCCCGATTTCGTCTATTTCAATCACAGCATTCACGTCAACAAAGGTGTCGGGTGTAACACCTGCCACGGCCCGGTGGACCGTATGCCGTTCATGTACAACCAGTCGTCCCTGCAAATGGAGTGGTGTCTGGACTGCCATCGCGCACCGGAGAAGTACCTGCGACCCCGGGAACAGGTTTTCAATATGCGCTATGAGGCGCCCTCCAGCGAGCGGCCGGCGGCGGTGGACGGCAAGCTGTACAGCGATCAGGTTTCCCTGGGCGCGGACCTCGCCCAGAAGTACAAGTTACGCAGCGTGACCGACATTACCAGTTGCTCCACGTGTCACCGATAGCCCAGATGCAGACCATGAAGAAGGAAGCACAAGACGTAAAGCCGCACGGAGGCGACGCTTGCCCCGGCCAGCGCAGCAGGCTGGATCTGGAGACTGCGCGCGACCGGGTGGCGCAAGCCAAAGGGCCGGAATATTGGCGCAGCCTGGAGGAACTGGCCGGCAGCGCGGAGTTCCAGGAGATGCTGCACCGCGAATTCCCCCGGGGCGCGTCGGAGTGGCTGGATGCAGTGTCGCGCCGCGGCTTCCTCAAGCTGATGGGCGCTTCGCTGGCCATGGCGGGCATGACCGCCTGCACCAAGCAGCCGCTGGAACCCATCGTCCCGTACGTCCGCCAGCCGGAGGAAGTCGTTCCCGGCAGGCCGCTGTTGTTCGCCACCGCTTTCACCCTGAGCGGGTACGCCAGTCCGGTGCTGGTCGAGAGCCACCTTTACCGGCCGACAAAAATCGAGGGCAATGACCGCCATCCCGCGAGTCTGGGCGGCACGGATATCTTCGCCCAGGCGTCGATTCTGGGTATGTACGATCCTGACCGCTCGCAGACCATCACCTATCTGGGTGACGTCCGCACCTGGGGCGATCTGGTGAGCGCGCTGCGCGCACCCCTGAGCGTGCAGAAAGGACTGCATGGGGCGGGCATTCGCATCCTGACACCGACGATTTCCTCACCGACATTGGCCGATCAGCTGCGGTCGCTGCTGAAGGCTTATCCCGAAGCCAAGTGGCACGTTTACGAGCCCATCAATCGCGACAACGTTCTGGAAGGCGCAAAGCTGGCATTCGGGCAGCCGGTCGAAACGCGGTATGACTTTTCCAAAGCGGATGTGATTGTCTCGCTTGACGCGGACTTTCTCTATGCCGGATTTCCCGGTTCCACGCGTTACATCCGCGATTTTGCCCGCCGCCGCAATCCGGAGAGCGGTCACATGTGCCGCTTGTATGTAGCCGAAAGCGGGATGAGTTCAACGGGAGCGAAGGCGGACCACCGTTTTGCTATACGCACACAAGAGATTGAAGGGATAGTGCGCGATTTGGCGAATTCGTGGCTGATGCCGCGTGAACCTCGCGGTGGAGGCGTAGCTGGCGACATTCTCGGTCCGGCTGGACAGATCGTTTGGGATTTGGCGAAGAATCGCGGCGCCAGTGTCATCATCGCTGGTGACCATCAGCCTGCGGTGGTTCATGCGCTTGTGCATGCGCTGAACCATAGCCTCGGTAACGTCGGCAAGACGGTCTTCTACACCGATCCGGTCGATGCCAACCCAGTCAACCAAACCGAGTCACTCAAGGATCTGGTCGCGGACATGCGCGGCGGGAAAGTCGATCTGCTGGTCATTCTCGGCGGCAACCCAGCCTACGACGCGCCCGCGGACTTCGGCTTCGCCGACGCGCTGATGAACACGAACATCCCCCTGCGCATCCACTTCGGACTCTATCAGAACGAGACGGCGGAGCTGTGCCAGTGGCATGTGAACGAGGCCCACTATCTCGAATCCTGGAGCGACACCCGCGCCTACGACGGCACGGTAAGTATCGTGCAACCCCTGATCGCTCCCCTGTACGGCGGCCGAAGCGCTCATGAACTGGTATCGATGCTTGCCGGGCAGCCTCAAACCACAGGCCATGAGATTGTCCAGGGATTCTGGAAGGCGCAGCACTCCGGAGCAGACTTTGATTCGTTCTGGCGGAAGTCGCTCCACGACGGCTGGATGGAACGCACAACCTTTGCCCCGAAACAGGTTGCGCTGAAGATTGCAGAAACTTTGCCTACGCCGGCAAATTTTGCCGAAGATTCGCTCGAGATCAACTTCCGCCGCGATCCTTCCGTCTATGACGGTCAGTTCGCCAACAACGGCTGGCTGCAGGAATTGCCCAAGCCGATGAACAAGCTGACCTGGGACAATCCTGTGCTGGTCGGTCCTGCGATGGCGGAGCGGCTCGGGCTGAAGACGGAAGATGTCGTCGAACTGGAACTCAACGGAAAAAAGATCACCGCGCCGGTGTGGGTGCAGGCTGGACACGCCGACAGATCCGTGACCGTCTCGCTCGGCTACGGCCGGCGCCGTGCGGGGCGCGTGGGGACGGGTGCGGGTTTCGACATGTATGCCTTGCGCTTCAGCGCCACGCCCTGGTTTGCCAGCGGTGTCGCCATCCGCAAGACAGGAGGCGCCTACAAGCTGGCGTCGACCCAGGGCTACCAGACCATGGACACGCCCGTGGGCGCGCGGCCCCTGGTGCGCAGCGCAACGCTGGAGGAATACCGCAAAGAACCGCACTTCGCCCAGGAAGAGCAACCGCCGGCAGAATTGACCTTGTACAAGCCGTATCCTTACGCGACCGAGCCTTATGCCTGGGGCATGGCCATCGACTTGAATGCCTGTGTGGGCTGCAACAACTGCATCGTGGCCTGCCAGTCAGAAAACAACATTCCCATCGTAGGCAAGGAACAGACGGTGCTCGGCCGCCATATGCACTGGCTGAGGGTGGATGCCTACTTCCAGGGGGATCGCGACAATCCCAAAGCTCATTTCCAGCCGGTGCCCTGCCAGCAGTGCGAAAACGCCCCCTGCGAAGTCGTGTGCCCGGTGGGGGCGACCGTCCACAGCAGCGAAGGGTTGAACGACATGGTTTACAACCGCTGCGTGGGGACCCGCTACTGTTCAGACAACTGCCCCTACAAGGTCCGGCGCTTCAATTTCCTTCTGTTTCAGGACTGGGATACTCCGCAGTACAAGATGATGCGCAATCCGGATGTTACTGTGCGCAGCCGCGGGGTCATGGAAAAGTGCACCTATTGCGTCCAGCGCATCACCCAGCACCGCATCGATGCCGAACGCGAAGAGCGCAAGATTCAGGACGGCGAGCTGCAGACCGCTTGCCAGCAGTCCTGTCCGGCGAACGCCATCATTTTTGGCAACCTCAACGACCCTGACAGTCAGGTTTCCAAGCTGAAAGCGCAGGCGCGGAACTACAGTCTGCTGGCCGATCTGAACACGCGGCCGAGGACTACGTACCTGGCCGAGGTTGGCAACCCGAACCCGGAGATGGCTAGGGCTGGATTGTCGATGGGGTCGCCGTCGGGATCAGGAAGTTCGTAAGTGAGCAGACGGGAATCATGGACGATGTGAACAAGTCGGCTCCGGTGATCGAACCCGGACACACCTTTGGCAGCGTCACGGACAAGATCAGCTCCATCGTGCTGACTCGCCCGACCTCCAACGGGTGGTTTGTGGGCTTCGGCATCGCCTTTCTGGTGACCATGATGCTTCTGTTCGCCATGGCTTATCTGTTCGTGAAGGGCATCGGCATCTGGGGCGTGAACGTTCCCGTGGGCTGGGGCTTTGCCATTGTGAATTTTGTATGGTGGATCGGGATCGGGCATGCGGGCACGCTGATTTCCGCCATCCTGCTGCTTTTGCGACAGTCGTGGCGCAACTCGATCAACCGCTTTGCTGAGGCCATGACGCTATTTGCGGTGGCCTGTGCGGCCATTTTCCCCGGCATTCATGTGGGACGGCCCTGGCTGGCGTACTGGCTCTTGCCTTATCCCAATACCATGCGGGTGTGGCCGCAATTCCGCAGTCCCCTGCTGTGGGATGTGTTCGCGGTCTCGACTTACGCCACCATCTCGGCGCTGTTCTGGTTTGTTGGCCTGATCCCCGATCTGGCGACCTTGCGTGACCGATCCGAAGAGC
>CAYOZX010000059.1:0-15701 GCA_964408515.1 uncultured Acidobacteriaceae bacterium
TCCCGACAGTCGCCTTTCCTGCCCATTACGTCCCCTTGTCCGGGTATAACAATTACGACCATTTTTTTCGGCCTGGCAGCTTCCAGCGCCACAACGCAACCGTAGGAGTGGCTATTCGCTTCCCCTTCTTCAGCCCGACCCAGAAGGCGCGCGCGGAAGCTGCCGACGCCGTGGCTCTCAAGGCCAAGCAAGAGGCGCAGGCGGCCAGAAACCAGGTTTCAGAGGAAACCCTCCGTTTGCAACGGTCGGTGGAGCAGACGGCGGCGGCCCGCGAGGTTGCCGATCTCGAATACCAGGTCGCGCAAACCGGTCTGGAGTCGTTGCAGACTCGTCTGGACGCAGGATCCGCCGGCTGGCACGATGTGCAGGATGCCCGCGAACAACTCAACGAGCGTTACAACTCCTTACAGGACGCGAACTTCGAGATGCAGCGTGCCCGCATCGCCCTTCTCCGCGCCACCGGCAACCTGGAAGGCTGGCCCGGCTTGAGCCATTAGGCAGGCCACGCAGCAACCTGGCCCCCCAGCCGTCGTCTGAGCCCATTTGTCTGGTACGCCTTGCCGGTTCGTAAGGCGTCCAGACCCTCGCCGGACCGGCTCCACGTACCTCAACCGTACCTGCGCGCTGGGGCATAATTGGGCCGGAGATGTTAATATAAGTCATTCACTTTTATGACTTTAAAAACACTATTCCTGAACCCGCCTTCATTTGAAAACTTCGATGGCGGAGCCGGATCGCGTTGGCCCGCAACCCGTGAAATTGAGTCCTACTGGTATCCGGTCTGGCTTGCCTATCCGGCGGGCATGCTCGAGGGCGCCCGGCTTCTCGACGCTCCCTCCCATCACGTTTCCGCGGAGGAAACGATCCAGATCGCCCGGAACTACCAATTCCTCGTACTCTATACCAGCACCCCGGGCTTCCCCGGCGACATCCGCTTGGCCAAATCCATCAAGGACGTCAATCCGGACATCAAGATTGCCTTTGTCGGCCCGCACGTAACCGTGCTTCCTGAGCTCACCCTGCGGGATGCGCCCGCTGTGGATTTCGTTTGCCGCCGGGAATTTGACTATTCCGTCGTGGAATACGCCCAGGGCAAGCCTCTGCCTGAGATCATGGGCGTTTCCTATCGTCAGGACGGAAGAGTGGTTCACAATCCGGACCGGCCGCAGCTCCAGGATCTGGATTCCCTGCCCCACGTCACCGACGTCTATTTCCGCGATTTGGATCCGCGGCGCTACAACGTGCCGTTTCTACTGCATCCCTACGTCTCGCTATACACCACGCGCGGCTGCCCGGCGCAGTGCACCTTCTGTCTGTGGCCACAGACCACCAGCGGACACGCCTGGCGCAAGCGCTCCAGCGATGACGTGGCCCGCGAAATGGCTAAGGCCAAAGAATACTGGCCCTGGGTGAAGGAGTTCTTCTTCGACGACGACACCTTCAACATCCAGAAAGCGCGCACCGTCGAACTCTGCGCCAAGCTTAAGCCCCTGAACCTGACCTGGTCCTGCACTTCACGGGTCACGACCGATTACGAGACGCTGAAGGCCATGAAGGAGGCCGGCTGCCGCCTGCTCATCGTGGGTTACGAGTCCGGCGACCCGCAGATTCTCAAGAACATCAAGAAAGGCGCCACCATCGAGCGCGCCCGCCAGTTCACCAAGGACTGCCATAAGCTCGGCCTAGTCATCCACGGGGACTTCATTCTCGGCCTGCCTGGAGAGACGCGCGAAACCGTCCGCAATACGATCCAGTTCGCCAAGGAGCTGGACGTCGAAACCATCCAGGTCTCGGTAGCGCACGCCTATCCCGGGACGGAACTCTACGAATACGCGGTCAAGAACGGATTCATGATCGCCGACACCAAAATGGTCGACGAGGGCGGGCACCAGATGGCGCACATCCAGTATCCCGGCCTGCCTGCCGACGAGATCCTCGATTCCGTCCATCGCTTCTACGACGAGTACTATTTCCGGCCCAGGGCCGTTTTCCGCATCCTGCGCAAGGCGGCCTTTGATGGCGGCGAACGCAAGCGGCTGTACAAGGAAGCGAAGAGTTTCCTCAAGTTGCGGGCCACGCGCAACAAGTGGGTGAAGGAACGGCGCAAGGGGCAATCCGCAACCGTCGCCGAACCGGCCAAGGCGTAATGGTCCGGCCTGGCCTTCGCGCATATCACAAACCGGAGATCAGTCTGTGCGCTTCCGGGCGCGGTAATCTAGAAAGTCGACCGTGACTTTTCGCAAGTATCTCGTGCTGGCTGGCGTGACCCTGTTCAGCGCGATCGGCGACTCCCTCCTGGCCCAGGGCATGCGCCAGGTCGGCGCCGTCTCTCTGTCCCGCCTGCCCGCGCTGATCGCTACCATTCTGAATCCCTGGATTGTCCTCGGAATTCTCTTTCTCCTGGGTTTTTTCGCCGCTTATATGACCGCCCTCTCCTGGGCTGATCTCACCTATGTGCTTCCCGCCACCTCCCTGGGATACGTATTGCTCGCCCTCATCGCCAGGTTCTTTCTTCAGGAGCATGTGACGACGGCACGCTGGCTGGGCATCGCCCTGATCGCTGCCGGGGTTGGTTTCGTCACTCAGGGACCGGCCCTGACCCGCGCGTCCTCGCGCAGACCTCAGCCGGAAGAATCAGACGCGCTCGCCGCCACCAGGGCCGACTCATGAAACACGCCTATACCTGGGGTGCGATTTTGGCGGTGGTGCTGGCTTCTACCACCGGCGACGTCCTTCTCTCGCGCGCCATGAAACAGGTTGGCGACGTCGGGGATCTCTGGCGCCGTGCCGGGCTTGGCCGGGTCGTGGGCCGGGTTCTGCGCAATTCCAGCTTCCTGCTGGGAATCTTCGTCATGGCGGTAGCGTTTTACAGCCTGTTGTTCGCTCTGTCCTGGGGCGATGTCAGCCTGGTCGCGCCGGCATCAGCTTCTTTGACGTTTGTGGGGAACGCTATCGCCGCCCGCATCTTCCTGCATGAACACGTCGATCGTCGCCGCTGGATGGCCGCCCTGCTAGTCGCCGCCGGCGTCGCCCTCCTGGCTGCCTAGAGAACGCGCACTCGTCTTCGATCGCCACTCCCTTACAACTCCCGCGCCGTTACTTCAGTCCCATTACGAACGTTACTTTTGTCGGCGTCCCGATGCGGGCGAAAATGCAGCCTGTAGAAGTGGCCCCCCGCAGGTTGTAAGTGCTTGATAACACAAGCCCGTTGAGGAAGCTGGACCATCCGGCTGCAACCCGAATCGGAGGCTTCACCTTCTTACAACCGAGGTTCCTACCGGAGCCGGGCAAGGAGCAGTTGTGTTGTTTCGTAAGTTATTCGTAACAGGGTTTCTGGTCGCTCTTCTGAGCCTGCCCACCGCCTTCGCATTTGGCGACGTGGGGGTTGTGCTCAATGAATCGCTGGACACCAGTGTCGCCCGCATCACTGGTTCTGGACATACTGCGGTCTATTTCTCACGCATCTGCCCCGACTCTCCCGTAAGACTGCGACTTTGCCGTCCGGAAGAGAACGGTTCGATCATGAGCAACTACACCACCCTGGGGGAAGATCAGCCTTACGAGTGGAATGTTGTGCCCCTGAACGTGTATCTGTACGGGGTTGAGGATGTCCGCTATCGCCCGTTGGTCAGCTCACTGAAAATCAAGCGGTCTCTGGAAGAGCGCTACCGCGAGAAGTACCTGGCCGGATATTGTGACAACGAATCCTGCCGCGCGGGCAGCGGCGCGGAATGGCGCGAAATGGTGGCCGCCACCATGGCGCGCAGCATGTATGTGTTCGTGATCAAGACCAGCGTCGACCAGGACGAGCAAGTGATCGCGAAGTTCAACTCTGAACCCAACCAGAACCACTTCAATGGCGTGATTCGCAATTGCGCCGACTTCGCGCGCCGGGTGATCAATACCTACTTCCCCGGAGCCACCGGCCCGGATTATCTCAACGACTTCGGCATGACCAGCCCTAAGGCAATCGCGCGGTCCTTTACCCGCTATGCGGAGCGCCATCCCGAGGCCGAATTCCGCGTTCTGCACTACGCCCAGCTGCCTGGCGCCATCAAGCGCAGCACAGACTGCCGTGCCGGCACCGAGCAGCTGGTTCGCTCCAAGAAGCTCCTGGTTCCGATGGTGATCTTTGGGCACTACGCCCTGCCCTTTGTGGCGGCCTCGTATGTCTTCACCGGCCGCTTCAATCCTCAGCACGAACTGGAAGATCACCCCAGCTTTGAAGCCTCGGCGATGAGGCATCAGCTCAAGGTCGCGCGGGCGGAAGGCGACGATGCCCGTGCAGACGAGCTGCGTAGGCTTGGCGAGCAGGACCGGGGCCGCATCGTGGGCGGTTCCGACGACTGGAAGCGATATCGCGCGGCCTTTGCTTCTGTGCTCAGCGCCGCGGTGCAGGAGGAGCGCATTCCCGACCGTCGCTATCTGACAAATTTCTTGCGGCGTCTCGACAAGGCCGGAACTCCCGCTGTCGATTCCAACGGCACGTTGTGGATCGAGCTCGCCAACGACGGCGAGACTTCCCGCGTAGGCTTGAGCGCCAACAACGTATTTGCCGCCGGATCAAACCCGCAATTGGCGCATGACGTGGTTCTGGCTCGCATCGCCGGAATCCTGAGCGCGCCCAAGCACAGCCGGGAAAATATGAGCGACTTCAGGCTCGATTGGGACTTGTTACAGCACACGCACTGGCGCGAGGCTGCCACCTCCGCTTTGGCGCGCGTACCCGAGCATCCTTCGTCCGCGCGCGCAGAAGCGCCTTCTTCCGGCAACGAGTAGCCGGGCCAGACAGTCTTCCTCTCTCTGCAAAATATTTCTTCTTGATCGCAAACTCGTGCACTGATTCAGGCAGCAATTTCTGCCCGCGAAGCAATCCTGTTTTTGCTATGATTCCCTCGCTGCCATGCTGTGCTCCGGCGCTTCCCGCGTTCTGTTCATTTTTCTCCCGCTCGTTTGCGCCTTTGGGGAAGCCGGCGCCCCGGAAGCCGTGATTTCCCAGAACCCATCGCCTGCGCCGCCGGCGATGGTGATTGGTTTCGTCGGCGGCTTTGTCAGGCACGACAGCCGGACCCACAGCGCGGTGCAACTGGTCGAGCGTCTGCAGCGTGAATTTCACGATGGGACCTACGCCGCGGCGTTTGAGAATCGCAAGCGCGACAAGGCCTTTCGGGACATCCTGCGGCGGCTGGACGCCAACCACGACGGAACCCTCTCCCGCGAAGAGAGAGCGAGCGCCCGGATCGTCGTCTTCGGGCACAGTTGGGGCGCTTCCGAGGCGGTTGCCCTGGCGCGCAAACTGGAAAAGATGGGCATTCCAATCCTGCTGACGGTTCAGGTCGACAGTGTCGCCAAGATCGGTCAGAATGACCAGCTCATCCCCGCCAACGTAGAAGAGGCGGTCAACTTCTTCCAGCCGCATGGACTCATCCACGGCCGCCGCCAAATTCGCGCCGCCGATCCCGGCCACACCCGGATTCTGGGCAATTACCTCTTCGACTACACGAAACACCCCCTCCGCTGCGAAGGCGTACCCTGGTTCAATCGTTGGTTCATGAAGTCCCACATTCAGATCGAATGCGACCCCGAGGTCTGGAGCCAGGTGCAATCGCTGATCTCCGCGAAGCTCGCCGGAGAAAACCGCTGGAGTGCGTCGCGCTGACCCTAGCCGAACAGACGCATGAATCCCGAAGCCGGCAGATCCGGCACCAGGAACGCGGCATCGCGCCGTCCGGCGACCCGGGCCACGCATTGCCCGGCGGCATAGCCGCTGCGCACCGCGCCCTCCATGGTGGCCGGCCATCCCGTGGCCGTCCAGTCGCCCGCCAGGAAGATACGCGGCCACACCGTCTCCGGACGCGGCCGATGGGCCTCGATGCCGGGCCGCGGGGAATAGGTGGCGTGCACTTCCTTGATCACCGTCGCCTTGATCAGGCTGGCAGCACGCGCCTCGGGGAAGAATTCGCCTAACTCGGCCAATCCCAGGTCGATGATCTCCTGCTTGGATTTGTCCACCAGGTTCTTCGATGAGCTGACCACCAGTTCAACGTAGCTGCCGGAACCCTTCCCTGCACGGCCGGGCGGAGCCTCCCGCCCATTGCCTGCCGGGGTTACAGCCCCCTCCAGCAGCTTGGATTTGTGGAACATCCACTGAATGGTCCGATCCAGAAGCACCGCGTGTTCCAGATCCGTAATCTGGCGATCGAACCACAGGTGAATGCCGGTGATGGGAGAGGTTTGAAATTGTCCCAGCGTCTGCCGCAAAGGCTCGGCCGCGGTGGTTTGCGGCAGCATGCGGGCCAGGGCGTCGAACGGAACCGCCAGGACCACAAAGTCAAACGTCTCTTCTCCGCTGCCGGTCAGCAGTGTCACACCGGCAAACTCGGCGTGAAACGACTCCACTCCGGTACGGTAACGCACTTCCCCGCGGCGGGCGGAAATATAGTCGCCCGCGCGGCTGTAGAGTTCGGTGAGGGGGACTGTGGGCACGCCCATGCGTCCCGCGTCCGGCGACTTCAGAAACGACTCGCGCAGCACCTGCGCCGCATAAGGCACCGAGATCAGATCAATCTGCTCGTTCAGCGCGCTGACCAGCACCGTTTTCCAGAAGCGCTCGATGGCGCGCTCGGTCTGTCCGTGACGGCGCAGCCAGTGCAGAAACGACTCGCCGGTATCGCGCGGAGTGAGCGGCGTGAGCGCCGCCAGCCCGGCTGCGATGGCCATCTTGTCGGGAAACTTCAGGCAGGCGGCGCGCAGAAAAGCGGGGGCAGCGTGCAGCGGGGCCGGCAGGAAGGACGGCGCAATGATGGACGCCCTGCCTCCAGGCTCCAGAAAGGTCAGGCGGTCATACCAGCGGATCTTGTCATGCGCTCCAATGCGCTCATAGAACTCCACCAGGTTGGTGCAGCAGCCCAGCAGCACATGCTGGCAGTTGTCAACCACCTCTCCGGTGGCTGGGTGCTGGTAGGAGGAAGCGCGTCCGCCAAGAAAGGAGCGACGCTCGAAAACGGACACCTGCAACCCGCTGTCGGCCAGCACGCAGCCCGCCGCCAGACCGGCCAGTCCGCCTCCGACCACCGCCACCCGGGGAGATTGTGTCCACCGCTCCGTCATCAGGCCAGGCGTTTCAGCAAACCCTTTCCCAGGATGATGACCTTTTCGCGCGCCGTCAGGTTGATCTTCTTCCCAAACACGTCATAGCCACGCCGGGTGATCTTGTCCAGCAGTTGACGGTAGATCGTAACCAGCACCCAGAGCGCGGGTTGGCTGTCCTCTTCCACCAGCGGCATCAGCTCCCCGGCGGCATGGTAGTACTCCCGCGCCCGGTCGGCTTCGGCGGCCAGCAGCCAGCGCAGACGCTCCGGGATGGTCTTCTGGCGCAGCTCGGAAGGCGCAATCTGGAAACGCGCCAGGTCCTCGGCCGGAAGGTAGACCCGGCCCATGGCCGCATCTTCCTGAATGTCGCGGATGATGTTCGTAAGCTGGAAAGCCAGTCCCAGGCTTTCCGCCAGCGGCTCCGCTGCGGGATCGCGATAGCCGAAGACCCGAATGCAGACCAGCCCCACGACCGACGCCACGCGATAGCAATAAACCCGCAGATCGCCGAAGGTGCGATAGAGGACCTCCACACCCTGGGTTTCGCGCGTGCCGGAGATGGACGTTTCCTGGATATCCATTCCCGTGCCGTAGGCCAGCTGATCGAGCAGTTCGACCGGAATCGCATAGCGCCGCTGGGTATCGGTCAGGGCCAGGAGGACGGCGTCGTCCGTAGCGTAGCCCGCCTGCGCGCGATGGAATGCGTCCAGCCAGGCCTCCAGTTTCTGCCGTCTTTCGTAGGGCAAAAGCTGCATGTTGTCGCTGATGTCGTCGCAACGCCTCATGAAGGCGTAAACCGCGCACAGCGCCTGGCGCTTGGCCGGAGGAAGTACCAGAAAGGCGTAGTAGAAGTTCTTAGCCGCCGAGCGCGTGATGCTGCGACAGACTGAGTACGCCATCGCCATCTGCGAAGGGGTCGGCGAAAAAGGCGTCGGCATTGGCTGTACCGCCGCCCTCATGCCAGCTTCCCCAGGGCGGCGCGCGCCACCAGGGCCAGTTTCCGGGCCCTGGAAATCACCGGCCGGCGGCCCAGCACGGCGTAGCCCTGCCTTTCAATGGCGTGCAGAATTTCCTGCCCGCCGCGGCTGAACAACTCGATGTCAACCGCCAGCTCGCGGTCCACTCGGCTGGCCAGGGGCAGACCACGCCGGAACCAATCGTGCGCCCGTTCCACTTCAAACTTTATCAGCGCGCAGAAAGCCGATGTGTTGCGTTCCGCGGCCAGGTCGGCTTCGGTGACTCCATGCCGCCGCAGATCATCCCCAGGGAGGTACATCCTCCCCTTGCCATAGTCCACGCTAACGTCCTGCCAGAAGTTCGCCAGTTGCAGCGCAGTGCAGGTGTAGTCGGAAAGCATCTGACGCTCTGGGTCGCGGTAGCCGCACACATACAGCACCAGGCGCCCCACCGGATTGGCCGAGTAACGGCAGTATCCCAACAGATCGTCGAATGTCTGGTAGCGCGAGACGCGCTGGTCCTGGCGAAATGCCGTCAGCAAATCGGCGAACGGCTGCCTCGGAATATCGAACGCGCGTATGGTCCCAGCCAGTGCGACAAATACAGGATGCCGCGGGCTCCCCGCGTAGCAGGCATTCAGCTCTGCCTCCCACTGATCGAGCAGCGCCAGCGATGCCGCCGCGTCCCCCACCTCGTCGCCCAGGTCGTCGGAAATCCGGCAGTAGGCGTAAACGTTGCAAAAATGCTGCCGCAGGCGCTTGGGGAGAAACCAGGTGGCGACCGAAAAGTTTTCGTAATGATGGCGCGCCAGCCGGCGGCAATACTCCTGCGCTTCGCCTTCGGAGGGCGCGGTCGGGGGGATCGCGTATTCCGCCGGCAAGCGGCTCCAGCCGGGCAAAGGCGTAGAAAGGCCGGCGCCGCGGGAGTCGTTGCTGGCGATGGTGGACATGGTCAGTTCCGTCTCACGGTCCGGCCTGGAACGGCCTCAGTGACCAGGAATGATGGCGGTCTTGATATCGCCGTTACGATTCAGCATGTGACGGAGCACCTGCTGCAGCCGCGATAGCGGCGCTTCGCCGGTGATGTAGTCGGTGGAGCGGATCTTCTTCTCCGCGATCAGCGCGAACGCCTTCCGCACCGTCTCCGGCGTGTGGTGGAACGTGGCTTTGAGCGTGACCTCCGAGTAGTGCAGCCGGTTGGTGTCGAGCTGCACCTTAGTGCCGCTGGCGCATCCGCCAAAGAAGTTGACGGTGCCGCCCTTGCGCACCATGTCGATCCCCCACTCCCAGGCTTCGGGGCGGCCTACGGCCTCGATGACCACGTCGCTACCCCGCTTTTCTGGCGAAATCATGCGCACGGCCGCCACCGCGTCTTTCACCTTCGTGATCTGCACCACGTCGTGCGCCCCCATGCGCTTGGCCGCCGCCACCTGCGAATCCCGCTTGACCACGGAAATCACGTTGCAACCGGTGGCCTTGGCGACCTGCACGAACATCAGCCCGATGGGCCCGCCTCCGATGACGGTCACCGTGTCGCCGATCTCGACCCCGGTCTCATGCAGGCCTCGCAGCACGCAGGCGAGGGGCTCGACCATAGCCGCCTCTTCATAGGTCACGTCCGCCGGCACCGCCAGCATATTGGTTTCCACGATCCGCCGCGGAATCCGGATGTACTCCGCATACGCGCCGTTGTTGAACAGCAGGTCCTCGCACAGGTTCTCCTGGTGCTTGGAGCAGTAAAAGCACATCTGGCAGGGCGCGGAGTTCAGGGCCACCACCCGCATGCCCTTCTTGAAGCCGCGCACCCCGTGGCCGACTTCTTCGATGACTCCAGCCAGTTCATGCCCGAACAGGGCCGGAGGAACAATCATGCGGGCGTGATATCCCCGCTGGTAAACCTTCAGATCGGTGCCGCAGGTCAGGGCCACCTGCACTTTGACCAGCACCTCTCCCTCGCCCACCCGGGGAATCGGGACCTTCTCGATCTTGATGTCCTCCTTGCCATAGAGGACGGCGGCAGTCATCTTTCCGTTCACGCTCGAGTTCCTTCCCACGAGCTGCCCGGTTGAATCGCAATCTTCATGGAATTGGCTTGAGGATGGGCAGCCAGGTGTAACGCTTCCACGCTGCGCGACAAAGGAAATCGGTGGCTGATCAGTCGTTCCAGATCAATTTGACTGTTCATTACAAACCGCACCGACTCTTCTTGCAGCTCGACGGAGGCGCTGTATGATCCCAACAAGGTTTTTTCATCCACGCAGACCGCCGCCGGATCAATGCCGGTCTCCCCGTGCACCGTCTGCGCAAACAACAAGACCCGGCCCCCGGGACGCACCGCGTCCATCGCAGTCCGGATCAAAGCGTTACCTCCGACCGCCAGGATGGCCGCATCCGCGCCCCTCCCTTCGGTCTGCTCTCGCACCGCCCCTGCCACCCCGGTGTGCGAGGCATCAATCGTGTTCCCCAAGCCGAAACTTTTAGATATTGTAAGCCTCTGGGCATACAAATCGGAAGTGACAACCTTAGCCCCGGCACGTTTCGCCAATATACTCAAGAGGATACCGATCGGCCCCTGCCCGATCACCAACACCGTCTCCGCCGCACGCAAGGCTAGGCGCTCGATGCCCTTCATGCACGTATTGACGGGCTCCACGAAGCACGCCTGCTCGTAGGATACGTGGTTCGGAATCCTCACTGTTCCCCGGCGCACGATCCAGTCCATGACCCGCACATATTCCGCGAAACCCCCGCCCGAGGGCTCAAACCCCGCCGTGCAGCCCACTCTCTTGTAGGTGTCACACTGGGCGAATGTCTTGCGGCCGCAGTAGTAGCAGTCTCCACAGGGGATGTGATGAAACACCACCACACGGTCCCCCGCCTGATACTCGCTTACGCCGCTGCCCACAGCCGCCACCACTCCCGCGGTCTCATGGCCGAAGATGCGCGGCGCCGCATGCGATCCGGTCGCGATTTTCTTCAGATCAGTCCCGCAAACACCGCAGGTGTGCACCCGCACCAGCATCTCTCCCGGTCCGATCGACGGCACTGGAACCGCCTCCAGGCGCACATCGTTCACCCCGCGGTAGACCGCGGCCAGCATGGTCCCGGGGATGGTGTGCGTGCTCTCTTCTACGGCGTATTGTCCGGCAATGGCCATGATCAGCTCGGACCCCTTGAGATCGGATGCAAGCCCGGCTCCGCGCTCTCCAGCTTCCCGGCATCGCGCTCATATTGCTCCAGCCACTCGCAAAGCGCTCGCGACGCCTTGTTGCTTTTTCCCGCCAGCCGCGCCACCCGGCTCCACAGCCAGGGGCGCAGGGCTACGTAAGCCGCGAAAGCTCCAGTGCGGAACTGCCCATCGCGGGTGATAAAGCGGTCGAGGCCCGGCAGCTCGAAATCAGCCTCATCCGAAATGACCTTGAGGCCCACGAAGAGAATGTCGTGCGCCTGGGCTCCCCGGGCCACGGCCGCCGACTCCATATCCACCGCGTGGGCCCAGTAGGCTTCCCGCAGCTTGGCTTTCTGCCGGACGCCGGCGGTCTGCGCCGCGCTGACCACAACCCAGTGCCCGACCCCGGCTTCGATCCGGCTGCCGTCCTGGGCGTCGACCACGCAAATCGGAGTCAGAACCGTTCCCGCCTTCAGGCTGGAATCAAGGGCGCCGGCAAAACCAACCGACTGCACCAAAACTGGTGCATACAGCCGGATGACGGCTTCCGTCGCCCGCCGCGCCGCCTCCGGCCCGATCCCGCCGCAGACCAGCACCGCTCGTTCGTTCTCAAAAAACCTATATTTCCAGCCGTCGAATTCGCGCTCCACCGCCCGCCAGCGCTTGATCAACGGACGCACCTCGCGCTCCATGGCTGCGACCAGCGCAACTCTGGCCCGGTCAGGCATTCCCTGTGTCCTCCGCTGCTCCCTCTGGGGCTGAGACCCCTTTTTTGGGCAATAATTGACTTGACTCGCCCAGCGGTTTTTGATACATTTTCGTTAACGGAGAACGAAGATGCAACAAGAACCGATGAGCCTTCAAGAAGCAATCATCTACTTCTCGAATCCTGACAACTGCATCGACTACATTGCTATCCGGCGTTGGCCGAATGGCATGGTTTGTCCGGTTTGCGGTTCTACCAAGGTCAGCGCATTTAATCCGAATCGTCGCACGTGGAAGTGCGGAAGCCATCACCCGAAGCGCGAGTTCTCGGTTAAGGTCGGCACGATTTATGAAGACAGCCCGATTCCTTTGGACAAGTGGCTTACGGCAACGTGGATGCTCACGAATTGCAAGAACGGCGTGAGCAGTTATGAGATTGCCCGCGACATAAAGGTTACTCAGAAGTCCGCATGGTTTATGCTGCAACGCATTAGGCTCGCAATGCAGGATGAGTTCTTTGGTTCCAAGGTTGGCGGAGAAGTCGAAGTTGACGAAACGTTCATCGGCGGTAAGGCCCGTAACATGCACTTGAGCGAGCGCAAACGCCGCATCACTGGCACTGGCGGAAAAGACAAGACTGCCGTCATGGGAATCTACGAGCGCGAGAGCGGCAAGGTTCGTGCCGCTGTCATTCCGAGTCGTCGCAAGAGGATTTTGCAGGATGAAGTTCGCAAACACGTCACTGCTGGCGCGGCACTCTACTCCGACGCTCTGCAATCGTATGAAGGTCTGGCAACCGAATACGCGCACCAAGTCGTTGACCATGCGACTCAATATGTAGATGGCCGTGTGCACACAAACGGCTTGGAGAATTTCTGGAGCCTGCTCAAGCGCGGAATTTCTGGAACCTACGTAAGTGTGGAACCGTTTCATTTGTTTCGCTACCTTGATGAACAGATGTTCCGCTTCAACAATCGCAAAGAACTCGATGACGCTGGCCGCTTCGATCTTGCAGTGCGGCAAATCGTCGGCAAGCGTATTACTTTTGCTCAATTAACCGGCAAACCCAACTGAGCAAGAACTACCCAGACACGGGCCACACGGCGGCAAGGCCGTGGCAAGCGGGCTAAGAAGTCGCCCGCTTTTTCTTCGCTCGTTCGCGCTTACGCCTCCATGCTTTCTCTCGCTTCTTCAATTCGTCCTTCGATACAGAAAGAATTTTTCGCATCACAGTGTCGAACTTTTCGGATTCGGATTTATTGACCTCAGTCTCTCTCATCTCATTTGTCCATGATTTCGACCTCATTAAATGAGCGGTCGAAGGTGTGGCCCTGCCCCTGCCGGTCTGTAAATTTGAATTTGACCATTGAATTACCAAAATCGAACTCTATCTTGCCCTTTGCTGCCTGCATGTTGTGCGCCAGTTGTTTTGAAACGAACTGACGAAGGACGAGATCACCGACTTCACCATGACGTAGTGCGAAGGCTTCTTTTACAAATTGCGGGGGTATCGGTAAAGGCTGTCTTTGGTACATCGCGTGGCCTGTGATACCGTCCAAGCTTAGATCGAATACTGACGCATTGACTAGAGTGATCTCGATGTCGGCATATGGATCCGAAGCTTCAAAGTGAAGACGTGGAAGTGCCTTGACAAATACCAATAACTGAGGCATCCGGGTGACATCGGCATCAGCTAGTGCATCCCATCTGGACGCAACAGGTACAGGTACAGGTGTCACGTGCCTGTCATATATGTCGTAAGCTGTGATTGCAATCAGTACCAACATGACATATGTAGGCCAATACTGCTTGAACTTAGCTGCCCATGATGTTTCAATCGGCATGGCAGTTTTCTCTGATTGTGCGGCCAGAATTTGATTTTGGCGTTTGAATATTTGATTTTGCTGCCATGCGAAGAAAATGGCAGCAGCAGTTTGCACCCAGTCCGTCAGCGCCATGAGAACATCCTCGGGGTATCATCGTACTGCCCCGTGGTGGGCGAGGCAAGTATATTCTTGCCCTTTTTTGCAACCCGGTCAGGCGTACCCATTGGCCCGGAACCACTCTACCGCCCGCCGCAGCGCGTCCTCCACCGGAACAATCTTCCATCCCAGCTCGCGGCTGGCCTTCTCCGAGGACGCAAACATTTTCTTCCGCCCCATGCGCACCGCATCGATGGTCGCCCGTGGCTCCTTTTTCCTCAGACGACCGGTCACGATCTCGTCCACCACGCCCGTTGCCAGGGCCAGCACGTATGGCACGCGCACCCTGGGGGAAGGCAGCCCGGTGAGGGTGGCGAGTTTGTCCAGAATCTGCTTGAGCGTCAGATTCTCCCCGCCCAGGATGTAACGTTCCCCGCTCCTTCCCTTCTCCAGCGCCGCCACATGGCCGCGGGCTACTTCCGCGACGTCAACCAGGTTCAGGCCCGTATCCACATACGCGGGAAACTTTTTCTTCAAGAAGTCGACCACAATGCGCCCCGTCGGAGTCGGCTTGATATCGCCTTCCCCTACTGGAGTCGTGGGATTCACCACCACCACACTAATCCCCGACCTGCCCGCGGAGAGGGCCAGCTCTTCGGCCATGAACTTGGACCGCTTGTACGGCCCGATCATGTCCGCAAGCGACACCGGCGAGTCCTCGTCGGCCGCGCGTCCATTGGTACCGAAACCCATCGTGGCCACGCTGGACGTATACACCACGCGCCGCACCCGGCTTTCTCGCGCCGCCTCGAGCAGCGCCCGCGTGCCCTCGACGTTCGAACGGTACATCTCTGCCGGATCGGGTACCCACAAGCGATAGTCGGCCGCGACGTGAAAAATCACGTCGCAACCGGCCACGGCCTTCTTCAGCCCGGCCACATCCCGGAGGTCGCCCACGACCCGATCGGCGCGCAGATGCTGAACGTTGCGCAGATCGCTGCTCGGACGAACCAGCAGTCGTAACTCGGCCCCTTGTGCCGCCAGAACCCGGGCTACATGGCTGCCAACAAATCCTGTCGCACCGGTAACAAAAGCCAGCATTCAGCGCTCGGCATTCCGCGCTCAGCCACGCCGGCGGCAGCCCGCACGGGGGCGGTTCTCCCCCGCTGAGTGCTGACCGCTGAGTGCTAAGTGCCGCTCCTCTCCGCCATGACTGTCTGGTATGTGGTCAGCGCGATCAAGGGGAAATACTGCCGGTACATGTGGTACTTGAGGTAGAACACGCGCGGGAAACCTGTCCCCGTGTACACCGGCTCGTCCCAGGAACCGTCCTTCTTTTGGGCCCGCAGCAGATAAGCGATTCCTCGTACCACGCAATCGCTGCGCGTGTCGCAGGCGGCCAGCAATCCCAGGATCGCCCACGCCGTCTGCGAAGGCGTACTGGGCCCCACCCCCTTGGTGTTCGGGTCGTCATAGGAATCGCAGGTCTCGCCCCAGCCGCCGTCCGGGTTCTGGATCATGCGCAGCCACTCCGCCGCCTGCTGCACGTAGGGTTCATGGTGGTCCACTCCTATGGCTTCCAGGCCGCGCAACACCAGCATGGTTCCGTAGATGTAGTTGACGCCCCAGCGGCCAAACCAGGACCCATCCGGTTCCTGCTGCTCGCGGATGAAGCGCAGCGCCTTCTTGACGGCCGGATGATTCCGGTCATACCCGTAGGCAGCCAGCATCTCCAGGATGCGTCCGGTAATGTCGACGGTCGCCGGATCAAGCATGGCGTTGTGATCGGCGAAGGGCACGTACTGGAACACCATGCGGTCGTTGTTCTTGTCGAAGGAGGCCCAGCCGCCATTGCGG
>CAYOZX010000060.1:0-2205 GCA_964408515.1 uncultured Acidobacteriaceae bacterium
GGGGTCGGCAAGCCCGAGATTGCGCGTCGACTGGCCCAACTCGCGGGCGCACCGTTCATCAAGGTCGAAGCCACCAAATTCACCGAAGTCGGCTATGTCGGCCGCGACGTCGAGCAGATCGTCCGCGACCTGGTCGAAGTCGCGATCGCCCAAACGCGGGAGCGAAAGCGCAAGGACGTACAGGCTCGTGCCCAGTTGGCGGCCGAAACCGCAATGAACGAAGCGGCCATCCGGGAACTCGACGGCGGTGGCTTCGTAGGTGTGGTCGATGGACGCCACCACGTAGCCGCGGCTCGCCAGATCCTCGAAGAGGAACGTGTAGTCGGTAAATGTGCCGGTGTAGCCGTGGCTGAAGACGACCACAGGGTGAGCCCCGTCCGCGACCGGCGCCTCCAGACAACTGTGAGTCGTCACCGCCGGCAGAGGAAGCCCCATGAGTTGCGAGAAGTAACTCCATACGGCCCGCGGAGTGTACTCCGCCGCCTTGCAGGCTTGCTTAAGCACGGCGGGATACCAGAACCGTACCGCCAGCTCCCGTTTTGCGCCGCCCCCCAGGAAGGGATCATCGCGCATCGCGTCCACCAGGCGCAGGGTGCGAGTTCCAACCGTGTTCGGTCCGCTTGGGGTTGGTGTTTGGGCTGTCCCGAAGGTCGCCAGCGCGGAACGCACCGGCGCGCTCCGCAGGGCCTTGCGAATCTGCACGTGACACAGCTGAAAACCGCGCCCCACCAGCTCGACCTGCTGCGGGCTGTCGGTGCTGCTGTCGGTGATGGTAAGGCTTCTGGTAAACGTACCCGTCGTGGTCGGCTTAAAGCGCACCGAGATTGTGCAGGATGCCCCGGAAGCGACGCTTGTCCCGCAATCGTTTTCCTGCGAGAAGGGCGGGGAGGCGTCGATGCTGGTGATGCTCAGGCTGCTTGCCCCGGTATTGGTCAGGGCTATGGTCCGAGGAGAACTGGTGTTGTTCACTCCTTCAATTCCGAAGTCCAGCTTGGCCGGGACGAGTTTGACGCTGCCGGATGTGAGCGTGATCGTGGCCAGCGCGGAAACCGCAGCGCTCTCGACCGAGGTCGCCTGCAGCGAGACGGTCGGGCTGGAAGGAACTGCCGCAGGCGCCGTGTAAGTCGTGGGCGCCCCACTGGCAGTCGTAGTGGGTGCTGTGGTTCCACAGCTGGAACCGCACGCTGCACCGCTCTGCGCGACCGTCCACGTAACTCCCTTGTTCGCGGGATCATGAGCCACGGCGGCAGCGAAGTCCTGCGTTATGTTGAGGGGCAGGAGAGCGCTCGAAGGTGAAACCGTCACCGTCACCGCGTGCACGTTAATGAACGCCGAATTGGTCGCGCCGCCGTTGAACACCGATGTCGCAGTGAGGGTCACACCCAGGTCGCTGTCTGGGGGTGTGGCAGGCGCGGTGTACGTGGTCACCACGCCGTTCTTGGTTGTGGTCGGCGAAACCGTGCCGCAGGGTGCGGGAGAACATGAAACCGTCCAGTTGACCCCTAAGTCGGAGGTCTCATTGCTCACGCTGGCGGAAAGTTGTGCCGTGCCGCCAGCATCCAGATCGGTAGCGCTTTGCATATCGATGGACACCGTCGTACCCGGAACCGTGAACGGCACGCCACCAACCACCGACGGATTGGCGACAGAAGTCGCGGTAACCAGCACACTCAGATCGCCAGCAGGAATTGCGGCCGGGGCCGTGTACGTCGTGGGAGCGCCACTGGCAGTGGCCGTAGGCGAGATCGAGCCACAGTCCGTTCCCGAACACTGCACCGCCCACGTCACTCCTTGATTTGACGGGTCATTGGTCACGGTAGCCGTGAACTGCACCGTTGTGCCCGCATTCACCGTGTTTGGAACAGGAGTGATCAGCACGATGGGTGTGGTTCCCGGCACTGTAACCGTTGCCGAAGACTGGGCCGAGGCCGAGGCGAGCGATGTGGCGGTGATGGTCACCGCCAGGTCCGTGGCAGGGCCACTTGCCGGGGCCGTGTAGGTTGTGGGCGATCCGCTGGCTGTAGTCGCCGGCGAAACCGTTCCACAGGGCGCAGCAGGGCAAGCGACCGTCCAGGTCACTCCTCTGCCTGCGGGGTCATCGGCAACGGTAGCCGTAAACTGGGCCGTGGTTCCGGCGGGCACCGTTTCGGAGGTCGGCGTAACCGATACCATCACCGGCAGGGTGATCTTGGTCCCGCCACCGCC
>CAYOZX010000060.1:2215-15661 GCA_964408515.1 uncultured Acidobacteriaceae bacterium
TTGCTCCTACCGAGAATGGGGAGGTGTGAAAGAAGGTTACCAGTCAGCCACAAGGTGGTTTTGGGCAATACGCGGACGGGTTACACCGGCACGGTCCAGTTGACGAGCAGCGATGCCCAGGCTGCCCTGCCAGCGAATTATGCCTATGTGGCCGCCGATGCAGGCGTGCAAACCTTCAGTGCTACCCTCAAGACCGCCGGCAGCCAGTCCTTGACGGCAACCGATACCGTCACGGGCAGGTTAATCTTCGTCCCGCCACCGCCGCAACCAGCGATAGCTGTCAGCAAAACCAGTACAAAGAACGCAGGAAGATTCGCAAGTCGGCACATGATGCCTCCCCGCGGGGACGTGGAAGCCGGGGGTGCTTCGCTCGGCTGACCCGCACTAACACGCGCACTTTGCTTGACTTGCTTTTGGTGACCTGGGCCTAAGATGGGGGGACCGCAAGCCTCAGTCACTGCCGCCGTTCACAGCGCGACAAAACACTGCGGTATGAAGTTTCGCTATTGTCGTGCTTGCGCTCCTGGAAGTCAACGCGTGCTGACTCGGCGCGTTTTCGGTGCTGTTTGCGGTGGCAGACCCTTCCTGGCAAGCAGGCGAAACCTCCGACCGCGAAGTCCGCCAAAGCAGATCCGGCCTGCAGTCCTGAACCGGTACCTTTGCGTAGTCGTAAGGCTTCCCCGTGCGTTCGAGACTCCGATCACTGCCGTATAATGATCAGTTAAGCTTACCAATCGCAGGGCAAGAAGCCTCCAGACATACGAAAGGACGGGAATGGCCAGCACGGATGTAGCGCTCCACGACGCCAGCGGTCGCGCGGAGCAGAAACGCATTGCTAACGACATGAGCATTCAGGTCGGGACCGTCAATGGCTCCGGCTCGCAGAGTTCCAACACGGTTCTGTTGCGCAGCATTTTTCAGATGGGAGTTCCGGTTTCAGGCAAGAATCTTTTTCCTTCCAACATCGCCGGCCTGCCCACCTGGTACACCATTCGAGCCAATAAGGACGGCTACATCGCCCGCAAGAAGGAAATCGACTTCCTGGTGGCCATGAACGTGGAAACCGCCCAGGAGGATGTGATGTCGCTCGGGCCCGGGGCCGCCGTTCTCTACGACGAGCCGCTGAATCTCGGCGCGCTTCGCTCCGACCTGGTTTTCTACGCCGTCCCCTTCGACAAGCTGGTGGCGCCGGTTTGTCCCGAGGCCAAGCTGCGCAAGCTGGTCAAGAACATGATCTACGTAGGGGTCGTGGCCCGGCTGCTGGAAATCGACATGGCGGAAGTAGAAAAGGCCATTCGCAAGCAGTTTGCCAAGAAGGTGAAGGCCGCCAACCTCAATCTTGCCGCCGTGCAGGCGGGTTATGACTATGCTGCCAGCAGCCTGACCAAAAAAGATCCGTACTTCATTCAGCGCATGGACAAAACCCGGGGCAAGATCATCATCGACGGCAACTCCGCCGCGGCCTTGGGTTGCATGTTCGCGGGCGTGACCTTCATCAGTTGGTATCCCATTACTCCCTCATCCTCGCTCCCTGAAGCCGCCATCGAGTACATGAAGCGTTACCGCATCGGCCCCGACGGCAAGGCGACCTTTGCCATCGTGCAGGCCGAGGATGAGCTCGCCGCCATCGGCATGGTGATCGGCGCTGGCTGGGCCGGCGCCCGCGCTATGACTGCCACTGCCGGTCCGGGCATCTCGCTGATGGCAGAGTTTTCGGGCCTGGCCTACTATACGGAGGTTCCCGGCGTGATCTGGGACATTCAACGCGTCGGTCCCTCTACCGGCTTGCCCACCCGGACTTCGCAAGGCGACATTCTCTCCGCCGCCTTCCTCTCCCACGGCGACACCAAGCACATTCTGCTGATCCCGTGCTCGGCGGAAGAGTGCTTCGGAATAGCCCAGGACGCGTTCGACCTCGCGGAGCAGTTCCAGACCCTGGTCTTCGTCATGTCCGACCTCGATCTCGGCATGAACAACTGGATGGCCGACCCGTTTCCCTATCCCGACAAACCCCTCAAGCGGGGCAAGGTGCTCGGAAGGGAGGATCTTGACCGGCTGGGCGGCTTCTCCCGCTACAAGGATGTGGACAACGACGGCATCGCCTATCGCACGCTGCCCGGCACAGATCATCCTGCCGCTGCCTGGTTCGCCCGCGGCAGCGGCCACAATGAGAAAGGTCAGTACAGCGAGCGTCCCGACGATTATGAAAGAAACATGGAGCGCCTGAACCGCAAGTTCGAAACTGCCCGCTCCTTCGTGCCCCGACCCGAAGTTTCAACCGGCAAGTCCAGGATTGGCATCATCGGCTATGGCACCTCCCATTGGGCGCTGGTCGAAAGCCGCGATCAGCTGCGCAAGGAATACAGCATTGAGACCGACTATCTCCGTCTGCGCGCCTATCCCTTCACCCGCGAGGTGCACGATTTCGTGAAGCAGCACGATCGCGTGTACGTGGTGGAGCAGAATCGCGACGCACAGATGCTCAGCTTGCTCAAGCTTGACCTGGAGCCGGCGCTGCTCACCCGCTTGCGCAGCATCGCTCATATCCACGGCCTGCCGCTGGATGCGCGCTCGGTCACCGACGAAGTCATGTCCATGGAGGGCAAGTAAATGGCCGCTTCAGCCCCGCCACCGCCCAAGACCAACCGCATCGGCCTCGCCGTCCTGGACTATCGCGGCGGAAAAACAACCCTGTGCGCGGGCTGCGGCCACAACGCCATCTCCGAGCGCATCATCGACGCCATGTATGAAATGGGCATCAAGCCCGAGCGCGTAGCCAAGCTCAGCGGGATCGGCTGTTCCTCGAAAAGCCCGGCCTATTTCATGAGCCGCTCTCACAGCTTCAACGCCGTCCACGGACGCATGCCCTCGGTGGCCACCGGCGCCGTTCTGGCCAACCGTAATTTGATGGCGCTGGGCGTCAGCGGTGACGGCGACTCCGCCTCCATCGGGATCGGACAGTTTGTCCACCTGATGCGCCGCAATCTGCCCATGATCTACATTATCGAGGACAATGGGGTGTACGGCCTGACCAAGGGCCAGTTCTCCGCCACCGCCGACATGGGCTCGAGATTGAAGACAGGCGTCATCAACGATCTCCCTCCCATCGACACCTGCGCGATGGCCATCACTCTGGGGGCTACCTTCGTCGGCCGCTCCTTTTCGGGCGACAAGAGACAGCTGCACGCCATGCTCAAGGCGGCCATCGCCCATAACGGCACCGGGATGCTCGACGTGGTCTCGCCCTGCGTGACCTTTAACGACCACGAAGGCTCCACCAAGTCCTACAAATACATGAAGGATCATGACGAGCCCCTGCAGGAAGTGAGCTTTGTCCCCGCGTTCGAAGACATCACCGTGGATTACGACGCGGGCACGACGGTGGAAGTGACCATGCACGACGGCTCGCGCCTCCGCTTACGCAAGTTGGAAGAGGACTACGATCCCACCAATCGCATCGCCGCTATCAGCCGGCTGAATGAAGCCCACGAGAAGGGCGAGGTCCTCACTGGAGTCTTCTACGTGAACACCAAGGCCCCCAACTTCGTTGACCTGCTGAACATGACGGAGCAGCCCCTGGCCTCGTTGCCCGAGTCGGCTGTGCGCCCGGGCAGGGAAGTGCTCGAACAGGTCATGGAAGAGCTGCGCTAGCTGGGGCGGGGTGAAGTGGGGCTACGAAGCCAGCGTCGGCTGGAATAAGTTCCCATTGGGATCGCGCTCCGTTTTCCAGGAGGGATTGAATGTGTATGCCGAAAGCAGTTCTGGCCTTGATCCTGCTGTCCCTGGTCACACTACCCGCAGTCGCGGGGGAGCAGCAGAGGCTAACCGTCACCGGTACTCTCGATCGCGCTGTCGCTATCGGAGGCGAGTCCACCGGTTGGAACATCCGCTTCGATACTCCCATGACCATTGAGGGAAAAGAGGCTAGCTCCATCGAGGCGAGCGGCGATGCCGCAAGGCTCGGGAAGCTTGCCGGCAAGCATGTCCGCGCCCGGGGCCGCCTCTCGCACAAACACGGCGTGGAGCGCGGAGACTGGCCGGTTCTCGAGGTCTACAGGATCAGGGCCGTGAAGTCGGCCGAAGCCGCGGCGGCGAAATGAGTCCGCGGGAATTGGCTCACCCTCGCCACACTACCGGCTCAGGAATGGCCCGACCATCTTCAGCACGCGGATGAAGGCGTTGAGGCGAGCTCTCATGAAGTTGCCTTCGACCGCGATCCTCTGGCCAAAAACCATGGTTTTGTCCTGCCTCTCGCTGTGGATGGGCCAGGCCGCGTGGGCTTTGGACGCCGGCCGGTTCGTGCGCGCGAATTCCGACACGTAGGAGCTCACCGCCAGTGCATAGGAGTGATCCTGCTCGCTCAGGCCCCTGCCGCTGTCGGATGACAGACCTAAGGTGTCGAGGAAATACTCGATTTCGCCTCCGTGCGGCACACCCTTAGGAAATTTCGGCCGCTCATTCCCTGCTGTGTAGTCGAAGTAGTAGCGCCAGGTGGGGGCAAGCTGCGAATGACGGTCGGCGATCCAACGGACGGGCATGGTAAACACCAGGTCACGAGCAGCCTGGCGGCCCAGCTCGTCATTGCCCCTGACGCCCGGATAAAGCAGTTTCACCAGGACCCCGGCTCCTCCCAACTGCCGGACCAGCTTCCCTGCGTCAACCCCAAAGGCTGCGACGACACTGGCGTCATCGCTGGTATTGCCGAGAATCAGGGGCCGGGGCGCCTCCTGCCCGGCGGCAAAGGTGTCCTGAATAGACCTCGGCAACCACGTGTCCCCGGCTACAGGCACAGGGCCAGCGCAGAATTCCTGTCCCTTGAGCTCAACGAATCGTTCCGCCGGCAGCGCCCGCAGCTCCTGTGCGCTCGCGCTGGCTCCCTTAAGGCCCAGAGCATCGGCCACCCTGACGGCGACCGCCTCGGCCTTCGCCCGCGTCGCGTCGGGGAGCGCGTATGAACTCATCGCGATGCCCTTATGAAACAGTCCGCGCGCCAGGGGAGACGCAAACAGCGCCATCACGCTCTTGCCACCCGCGGACTGCCCCATGATGGTCACGTTTCCGGGGTCGCCGCCGAAACGCGCGATGTTCTGCTGCACCCACTTGAGGGCAAGAATCTGGTCGAGCAGACCGAAGTTCACCGGTCCGCCGGGGTTCTCCTTTTCCAGCGCGGGATGGGCAAAAAAGCCCAGCTGCGCCAGCCGATAGTTGAGTGTGACCACCACCAGTCCCTGGCCCGCCAGTGGCACGCCGCTGTAGACGGAAAGACTTCCCGAGCCAAAGATGTAGGCTCCGCCATGGATCCACACTGCCACCGGGCGCCTGGCGGCGGTATCGAGCGTGGGAGTCCAGACGTTGAGATAAAGGCAGTCCTCGCTTAACGGGCCGGGATAGCCGCCATTCGCCTCGGACAGGCCAGGCGTCTGCATGCACGCATTACCGTAGCTTTCCGCGCTGCGCACGCCTGTCCACGGAGCCGGCGGTTGGGGTTCCCGCCAGCGCAGCTCCCCAACCGGAGGCTGGGCGTAGGGAATGCCCTTGAACACATAAAGCTGCCTCTCGCGCACGCCTTGCACTTCACCCGGCTGAATCCGTACCACGGGCGGATTCTGCGCCGCCATGGGAAAGAGGAGGACGCAGCTTAGCAGGGCAGCAGCCAACGCTCCATTCTTGTTCATGTTCACTCTCCGCGTGACGCCTCGGAAACCCAAAGGGAGCTTACCTGATCCCGTGGTTGCTTCGCCTTCCCCTCAGTGTTCTCCGGGTACTCGGTAACCTCCGTGGTGGAAACCCCGCGTCTGCAGCATACTCACTAGTACAGGTAATCTCTGTTGTTCGTGCTCGAGATTGGCCAAATCCCGGCTTATATCAGCACAAGTGCTTGGTTATAATCGAAGCAGGATAACCCTACACAATGAATTTGTATGCTTTGCTGGCAGTTTTCGTCGGCGGCGAAATTATTGATCTTGTGGGCCAAACCGGCCCGGTCGCCAAATTCGTCTTACTGATCCTGCTCCTCTTCAGCTTGATCTCCTGGGCCATCATTCTCTCCAAGTGGAGTCTGCTGCGGCGGGCGCGGGTGCAGAGCGGCCGCTTTGTGCGCGCTTTCCGCAAGGCCCAGCGCCTGCAGGACGTTGCCGCCGTCTCCGACCAATTCCGCCCCAGTCCGCTGGTGGGCGTGTTTGAAGGCGGCTTTGAGGAGTTTCGCCGCCAGGGCGGCGTCCATAACGGCCTGGTGCGCAGTCCGCTGGCCATCCAGCGCGCCATGCAGATCGCCAATTCCGAGGAATTGACCCGCTTCGAGCGTAATCTGCCCTGGCTGGCCATCACCGGCGCGGTGACGCCTTTCGTCGGCCTGTTCGGAACGGTGTGGGGCATCATCGACGCCTTTCACGGCCTGGGGACCGCCGGCGCCGCCACCCTGCGCGCGGTCGCCCCGGGAATCTCCGAAGCCCTGATCACCACCGCCGCCGGCCTGGCTGCCGCCATCCCTGCCGTCATCGCCTACAATCTGATCGGGGGATCGATTCGCGAGTTCGCTTCCCGCGGTGACGATTTTGCCCTGGAGATGCTCAACGCCGTCGAGCGCCAGCAACCCCAGCAGGCCTATCGCACTGCCGAAGCGCCCGGGGTGACGCGGTAATGGCTTTCACAGCCGCCAACGGACGTACGCAAACGTCGCTCTCTGAGATCAACATCACCCCGCTGGTCGACGTCGTGCTGGTGCTGCTGATCATCTTCATGGTGACGGCGCCGGTGCTGCAGTCCGGTATCGAGGTCAATGTGCCCCGGACCCGCACCGTCAAGGAAATCACCGAAGAGCGCCTGGTCATCAGCATCAACAAGCAGCAGCGGGTTTTTCTCGGCAACGACCCCGTCAACATCAACGAGATCGGCGCCCGCCTGCGACAGAGGATTCGTGATCCGCAGCATCAGTCCATCTTTGTGCGTGCCGACGAGGATGTGCCCTTCGGCGCCTTCGCCACGGTCATGGACGCGGTGAAATCTTCCGGCATTGTCAATGTAAGCGTCGTCACCCAGCCGCTGGATTCGCATGGGCAACGCTGAAATCTACTTCGAACACGACCGCTGGGGCCGCAACCTCACCTGGTCGCTCGCTCTGCACCTTGGCGTGGCTGCCTCCATTGTGCTCTACGCCGTGGTGGCTCCGGGCAGCCGCGGGGAAGGCTGGGGCGCCGGCGGTGGCGGGGAAGCCATGGGCGTCACCCTGGTGAGCACCGTGCCGCTGCCCGCCAATCCCCAGCAGACCCAGAATGTTCTGGCCAACGAGTCCAAGGGGTTGACGCAGTCCCAGCCCAAGCCGGTGGAGAAAGAGCCTGACGCCATCGCCATTCCTGACAAGAATACGAAGACCAAACCCAAGCCCAAGACCACCGCCACCGAAAAGAAGCCCACGCCGGAGCCCGAGGAGGTTGCCGACAACGTTGTGCCCTTCGGACAGGGTGGCCCAGTCAGCGGGCCTTATGGGACCTTCAGCGCCAGCAATGCCAAGGGTGGGTTTGGCTTCACAGGCGGGGGCGGCGATTTCGGTACTCGCTATGCGTGGTACGTGCACGTGGTGCAGCAGAAAGTCTCGGAAAACTGGCTGAAATACGAGGTTGATCCCCGCATCAGCACCGCTCAGCGCGTCTATGTCACCTTCGACGTGATGCGCGATGGGCGCCCTGGCAACGTCCAGATCGAGCAGTCGAGCGGCGTGCCCTCCCTTGACCAGTCGGCCACGCGCGCCATTCAGCGCATTGACACTTTTGGTCCCTTGCCGGGTGATTACACGGGGAATAAAGTTTCGGTTGAGTTTTGGTTCGATTACAAAAGGTGATGGGAGCATCGATTCGAAGTCTTGAGCTTGTCATTCCGAGGATCTTCACATCCGAGGAATCTGTCTCTGTTAGCAGTCAAAAACCAAGGACCCTTTGTTAATGAAGAGCACTGTTAAAATATTTCTTCTGCTGTGCACTCTCTCGACCGCAGGCTTCGCCCAGGACTGGATTCGCACCGGAACCGGCCTGGGAGTGGAAAAAGTCCGCCTGGCCGTCCCGGATTTCAACCCTTCCACCCAGGACGCCAAAAATGCCGATCTGCTCAAGGTGTTCAACGAGACGCTGTGGAACGATCTAGACAACGCCGGCATCTTCGACATGGTTTCGAAGAGTTTCTATCCTCTCGGGAATGTAAGCACGCCGGCCGACGTCAAGTTTGAATCCTGGAGCGCGCCTCCGCCCAACGCCGCCATGCTGGCTTTTGGCAACCTGGGTGTCGCCGGCAATGGCATAACCGTTCAGGGCTGGCTCTACGACGTCAAGAACGTCACCTCGCCGCAGGTGTTGGGCAAGCAATATCAGGACGCCGCCACCGCCGACGCCGCCCGCCTGACCGCCCACAAATTCGCCGACGAGATCATCTTCCGGCTCGGGGGCGGTATCGCCGGCATCGCCGAGAGCAAAGTTTATTTCGTCAGCGCCCGCAGCGGACACAAGGAAATCTGGGCCATGGACTACGACGGCGCCAACCAGCACGCCGTCACCCATCTCGGGTCGATCTCTCTTTCCCCTCGGGTTTCGCCGGACGGGTCCCGCATCGCCTTCAGTTCGCTCACCAAGACGGGCTGGGAAATCCTGATGTATTCCATGGACCTGGACCGCCTGGTCTCCTTTCCGCGCTTTAGCGGCACCAATGTTTCTCCGGCGTGGTCGCCCGACGGTAACAAACTCTGCTTCTCGTCCTCCCGTAGCGGAGATTCCGAGATTTACGTCGCCGACGCTTCGGGCGCCAATCTGAAACGTATCACCAACAACCGCGGCGTCGATGTTTCCCCCGCGTGGAACCGGAAGACGGGAGCGCAGATCGCCTGGGTCAGTGGCCGCACCGGACTGCCGCAGGTCTACACCATGGAAGGCGACGGCACCAATGTGCAGCGCATGACCGACCAGGGATACGCCGTCTCTCCCGCCTGGTCGCCCAACGGCCAGTTTCTGGTCGTCAGCTGGATGCGCAAGTACGGCCCGGGCGCGCCCGGCGCCCAGGACATCTACATCATGGACATTGCCAGCCGGCAATGGGTGCAGCTTACTCACGATGGCGGCCGCAACGACTTTCCCTACTGGTCGCCCGATGGCCGACACATCATTTTTCAGTCCAGCCGCTCGGGCAGCCTCCAGATCTGGACCATGCTGGCGGATGGAACGAATCAGAAGCAACTCACGTTTGCAGGCAGCAATAGCCAACCCAACTGGAGCTGGAAGTGAGCGGATTCATGGCACGCAGGTTTTGCAATTTCATTCCGGATGAGGCGAGATCATCCTCCTCTCCGGATCTGAGCGGGCGCACCGCGAGATGCGCACTAAAGAGTTAGGGAGGAGAAGGTGAAGCAACCAAAACTGAGATGGATATCGCTTGTGTTGGCACTGGGCGCTGTCATGATGCTGGGCGCCTGCAAAAAGAAAGTAGCGCCCCCGCCCCCGCCGCCACCCCCGCCGCCGGCCGCGCCCACGGCTTCGCTGACGGCCAACCCCAATACCATCGACAAGGGCCAGTCCACCACGCTGACCTGGCAAACCGGCAACGCGACCGATGTCAGCCTCGACGGCGTCGGCGCCGTGCAGCCCAATGGGTCGCAGTCGGTCACCCCCAGTGACTCGACCACGTACACCCTCACCGCGAAGGGACCCGGCGGCACGCAGCAGGCGACCGCGCGTGTGACCGTGAATGCGCCTCCAGCGCCGCCACCCCCGCCCTCAGCCACGGAAGAAGAGCTGTTCTCACAGACCGTGAAGGACATCTACTTCGACTATGACAAGAGTGACGTCCGCTCCGACCAGATGTCGGCTCTGCAGGGCGATATCGACTTCCTCAAGCAGCATCCCAATATCAGCTTTACGATTGAAGGCCACTGCGATGAGCGCGGCTCCACCGAATATAACCTGGCTCTGGGCGACGGCCGGGCCAGCACCGTGCGCAACGCCCTGGTGCAGGCCGGCGTCGGCACCGATCACGTCAAGACGATCAGCTACGGGAAGGAAAAGCCGTTCTGCACCGAGTCCAACGAACAGTGCTGGCAGCAGAACCGGCGCGGTCACTTCGTCTACCAGAAGTAGCGCCGAGGTCGGCGACGAGGAGGTGTGCCCCGTCCAAGCCTTGCCTGCTCTCGCCGAGGCAGGGCGGGGAAATCGCCACTGGTCGCCGACCGCACGGTGCGCATCTTAAACTTGTGTGATCTTGGGGAATGCCTATGAAAATCCACCGCTTTACCATCGTCTTCGCGCTCGCCGCCGGCCTCTGCGCCGTGGCTGCGCCTGCCTGGGGCGTGAACAAGGAAATGGTCCAGTTACAGACTCAGGTGCAGGACCTGCAGGACCGGGTTGCGCAGATGCAGCAATCCTTTAACGAGCGCATGGGCGTGCTCCAGCACCTGGTCGAGCAAAGCACCGACCGCGCCAACAAGGTAGCCGCCTCGGTCACCGAGCTGCAGACCACGCTGCAGAAGCAGCAGACCGACAGCGGCGCGCACGCTGACCAGCTCTCCGGCCAGATTCAGTCCTTGAACGACACCCTGGACGAGCTCAAGGCGCGCCTGGCCAAGGTGAGCAAACAACTGGAAGACATGCAGGCGGCGCAGCAGACCCTCGCCGCCAGCCAGGCCCAGCAGCAACAGCAAGCGTCGGCGCCCCCGCCCGACGTGCTCTACAACAACGCTCTGCGCGACTACCAGGCGGGCAAGAACGATCTGGCGGCGCAGGAATTCGGGGACTACATCAAGTACTATCCCAACACCGATCTCGCGGGGAACTCGAACTTCTATCTCGCGGACATCCAGTTCCGGCAGGGAAACTATGCCGCCGCGGTGAAGAGCTACGACCAGGTGTTGCAGAGTTTTCCCGATGGCAACAAGGCCGCTGCCGCGGAGCTGAAAAAAGGCCTGGCGTTGATCGAACTGGGGCAGCGGGACGACGGCGTTTCAGCCCTGCGCCACGTGATCCAGCGCTATCCCAAATCGAACGAGGCATCCCAGGCGCGCGACCGCCTGCGCAAGCTGGGCCTGGCCACGACCGGCGCCACGGCCCGCAGATAGATCACAAGCCGCCTGGGGGACGGGCGCCTCCGCCGGGCAGAACGCTCGATTTTGGGGACGTGAAGTCCGCCTTCCTTCCGCCTCATGCTCCCGTATGCCGGCGGTGATGCCGGCGTGCATGCCGTCGCGCGTGACGCCGCCAGTGACGCCGCTCGTGCCGGCGCGTTTCAGCCGCCGCCCGCGTCGCCACGCTTCCCGCAGAGGCCGGGGGCCCTCCGCCTGTGTTCTGTCCCCAACTTCCCAGCGCAACCACCAGTAACACGCACAGGGTAAGCACAATCCGCTTCATAAACTTCTCCTTCGCACGCCGGTCAATCACGGTCGCAGTAAACAAGCCAACATGGTACCTCGCCACCCTGTCAATCCGAGGACCTTCAGGTCCGAGGAATCTGCTTAGAGACTCTCGCGGCAAGGACTAACCCGGCGCTGGCCGGAAAGTTCCGCTGGCATGGTTACATCGCAGCCACCCGGCCGTCCCCATTCGGGAAGCGAATCAAAAAACACCACGGACACCTGCCATCGAGTACACTGGCCTCAGCGAGTGCCCATGCCTGACCCCGGAAACCACACCGATCAGGATCGAAGCAAAGGCGCCCTGGAGCAGGACGACCGCCGGGACCCCGGCAATACCTCCATGCAAGGCCAGCTTGGCCATCGCGACCCGGACCCGCTTCTGAAGGCCTTCGACACCGACTTTCCCGAGCCAGGCGGAAATCCCGAGCACAGCGGCGAACGCGAGGGCGCCGCCTAGCAGCCCTCCCATCGTGCCGGGGCGTTCACCGAGGGATGTCCTCCGCTCAGTTCTTGTGTCCGAAGTCCAGCCCGAATGAGGGATGCTCCCGCGTGCCGGTGATCTTGATGGGCAGCTCGGTGCGGCCGTTTTTGCGAAAGAAAGGGTCAAAAGCCTTGAGCAGAAATGACTTCGCCCCTGTCATCGTTTGTGAAAGCTTGGCCTTCATCCGCAGCTTTCCGTGAAAGTCGAGATCACCCTTTTCCAGTCCATACTTTCCGTTCAAGGCGACCTCGGCTCCGGTCACGCTGAAGGTCAGTCCCCGGAAGGAGACGACACCGTTATCCAGCACAAATTTACCGCCCAATTCGGAGGCGCTGCTGCCCGCTTCCTCGTCCTCCGGCCTCCCTTGTCCCTTGCGGCTGAGGGTCTGGATCTTGCCCGCGACTGTCGGATTGGTGAACTCCGCCCGGGCCGCTTCGAAGCGCCCGTTCAGGTTCAAGCGCTCGGCGATGTCCTCCGGTCCGGGCGGCAGTTCGAACCTGGTGTGGAACTTGACCGCGCCCGTCATGATGGGCTTCTCGGCCTTCACCGCCAGCACCAGCAGGTCTTCGATGCGTCCCTGATCGACCAGCACGTCAAGCGTGATTACCTTTTTCTTCTTCTCCGGATCTTTCACCACGCCGCCATTGGCTGCGATCACGGTGTTGCGCAGATGCGCGTTCACCGGGTGCAGCAAGGTGTCGCCGTTGGTGCCATCGACGGTGGCGCTGAAATCCGTATCGAGCGCGACCGGATGTCCGCCCACAGTGACGGTGAAATCCGGCGTCTGTGTCTTGCCCTGCACCTCGATCTTTCTCAGCACTCCACCGAAATTTCCCCGCGAGGAGAGAATCCCGCTGATTCCCTTGAACACGCCCAGGTTGGCCTTGTCGAACGTGTAGGCTCCGGCCAGCGGCGTCTGGCCGGGATCGTCAGGACTCCAGGGACCGAAGCTGCCGTGGGTATCGATTTCGCCAGGCGGGACCGCGTTGGTCAGCTGCGCCGTGAAGGCTGCCGCTCGATCCAGCCCAACCGAGTGCATCACCAGGCGGTGGATGGCAAACTCGTGTGGGTCCTTGTCCGCCGACTTCGGCAACAGGCGCAGCAGGGCGTCATCCGATACGATTTCCTGAATGGAAACCGGCATCTCCCGCGCCTTCGACCAGTCCTGACCCGGCCTCTGGCCCTGGGGCGGAATCTGAATTACCAGGCCCTTGAGCCTGATCTGGTGAATCTTCCAGGGCTTCCCCAGCAGGCCCAGCATGCCGGCCTGGGCAGAGAACTGCTCAATCGCAATCAGGGGCGGCACGTCATTGCGGCTCTCGTGCCGCAGGGCCAGTCCCGAGCCCTCAATGCGGACTCCGGGAATAAGGTAGACATGGAAGTCCTGGAGCTCTACCCGGGCGTGAAACTTCTCGCTGAGTACCTCCACGACCTTCCTGCGCAAGTAGGGACCGGACAGGTGAATCCGCGACACGATCACCACCACCGCGAGGCATGCGATCAGACACACCACGATGACAACCGTCCTGCGCTGCCATCCGAAGATTGCCATCGGGTCGCCTTCCTGTGATGTGCTTCTGAGAGA
>CAYOZX010000061.1:0-15095 GCA_964408515.1 uncultured Acidobacteriaceae bacterium
AACAAAGCGAACGGTGAGGGAAATTTACGCGCGTGCCGGGGTGAAGTCAATTGAGCGCCTAGCAAGGCTTGAAACGGCTCGGTTTCGAGGGCGAAGGGCCGGTTTCCGGGAGCTCATCCCAGAGGAACAAGGGGGAAAAGTGAAGTAGCCCTCCTCCAGCCTTCCTCCCGCCTTTCTCCGGGTCGCCGCGGCTACCTCTTGACGGGCGTCCCGGCAGCCTGTACTCTTTATGCCAAGTTTGCTCTTCGGAGCAGACCTTGGATTTCATGCAGAGTGGCTGAGGGACGAGCCCTGTGACGCCACGGCAACCGGGTGGGGAAGAAATTCCCGACTGCAGGTGCCAACTCTCTCCCGCGAGGGGAACATGAGATTCGGGGTGCAGAGTTCCAGCATCTCGTTCCTCTTTTCCATACCGGGAAAAGAGGATTCGTCTTTTAGGGAGCAATTCCCGGCTCGTCAGCGAGTATTCCTCAGCGGCTCGCAGCAAGAAAGAGGAAGCTGTCATGCCGGCTTACGAACTGCGCTGTCGGGAATGTGGAAAAAGCTGGGGCAACCAGCCGCGCTCCATCTGTGACGACTGCTTTTCTCCCCTGGAAGTTTTCTACGATTACGACGCCGCTCGCGCCACCTTCACCCGCGAGCGCATCACGCAAGGTCCGGCCAGCATGTGGCGCTATTCCGCGCTTCTCCCTCTTCCTGAGAATTACCGGCCCGTCGTGCCGGCGGGCTTTACCCCACTGCTGGAGGCGCCGCGCCTGGCTAGGGAGTTGGGCGCAAGGAGCCTGTTTGTGAAAAACGACGCGGTCTGTCAGCCCTCCCTGAGCTTCAAAGACCGCGTCGTGGCAGTGGCCCTGGCGCAAGCGCGCAGTTTCGGTTTCGAGACCGTGTCCTGTTCCTCCACCGGCAACCTGGCCAACGCACTGGCGGCCCAGGCGGCGCGCAACGGCTTCAAGGCGGTAATTTTCATCCCCGCCGATCTTGAGCCGGCGAAAGTTCTAGGCACACAAGTGTTCGGGGCGCAGCTGGTGCGCATCGCAGGCAGCTATGACCAGGTCAACCGCTTGTGCTCGCAGATCGCCGACGAGCTGCGCTGGGGATTCGTCAATGTGAATCTGCGGCCCTACTACGCAGAGGGCTCGAAGACGGTGGGATTCGAAATCGCGGAGCAGCTGGGCTGGCGCCTGCCCGACAACGTCGTGGTTCCGATGGCCGGGGGATCACTGATTGTAAAGATCAAGAAGGCGTTCGACGAGCTGATCGAACTCGGGCTTGTCGAACCGAAAGCGGTGAAGATTTTCGGTGCGCAAGCGACCGGATGCTCGCCGATTTCGACCGCGGTCAAGGCCGGGCGCCGCGACATCGAGCCGCAGAAGCCGGCGACCATCGCCCGCTCTCTGGCCATTGGCAATCCGGCGGATGGCCACTATGCCATCCAGACCATCATCGGGACAGGCGGCTGGGCGGAGGACGTTTCGGACGCGGAACTGGTTGAGTCCATCCAGTTGCTGGCGGAGACGGAAGGCGTCTTCACCGAGACCGCCGGCGGCGTGACGGTGGGCACAGCGCGCAAGCTCCATCGCCAGGGCCGAATCTCGCCCGAGGAGTCCACGGTGCTGTGCATCACGGGAAATGGCCTGAAGACCACGGACGCGCTCGGTGGCAAGTATGACGTGGAGGAACCGATCCCTCCGCGGTATGCCGAATTTGAAAAGTTCATGGCAAGGTCGCTGCGTGGCCTGGAGAAGGACGCGCCGGAACCAGTGGTGGCATAGGTCTGAAAAATGACGGTCATCGTGCAAATTCCGACCGCCCTGCGCCGCCTGACCGGGGGTAGTGCCAGAGTGACCTGCGCGGCGGCCAACCTGGCGGAGCTGTTCTCTGCGCTCGATCAGCAGTTTCCCGACCTGAAGTCCCATCTGCGAGATGAAAGCGGGGAGGTGCGCCGCTTCCTAAACGTGTATGTGAACGAAGAGGACATCCGTTTCCTGGGTGGGAATGCGTATGCCTTCCAGGAGGGGGACGAAGTGCTGCTGGTGCCCTCGATCGCTGGCGGGGCGAAGTAGCAGGCGCTGAGGCGCGGCTTCCAGTTCGCAGTTCTAGAATTCCCTCAGTCCGACCAAGGTTGCGGCTTGCGGTCCCAGCGATACGCTCTGAGTTTTTGCAGCAGGGCGGCGTCGATCGGGCCCGCGTCGCTCACGGCAATATCCGCCCGCACGTGCTCGAGCTTTCTCATGCCGATGATGATGGTGCTCACCGCAGGATGCGCAAGGATGAAGCGCAGCGCCATCTCGGGCAGAGTCATGGACGGCGGCACGACTTTCTTCAGCTCCTCCACCCGCTCCACTGTCTGGCCAAGGTTCTTGGGACCGAAGTAGTGAGCGCGCCAATCGTTCTTGGGGAATCGCGTCTCCAGCGTCATCTTTCCGCCCAGGCTGCCTTCATCCAGGGGCACGCGCGCAATCACGCCAATATTCAGCTCCTGGCACACGGGTAAAAGCTTGTCTTCAGGCGCCTGGTCGAAGATGTTGTGAATCACCTGCACGGTATCCACCAGGCCGGTGCGCAGGGCTCGTAGACCATTTTCAGGTTCCCAGCGGTTCAGACTTAGCCCGAAGGCGCGGATCAGACGGTCACGCTTGAGCTTTTCCACCGTGTCGCGGAACTCGGGCTCATCGGTCCAGGTGTCGTCCCAGACGTGAAACTGCAATACGTCAATGGACTTGGTGCGCAACCGCGCCCGAATCTTTTCCGCATGCTCGAAAACGTGGTCGGCGGGAAACACCTCCCGGTACCTGTTGCGTGACGATCCGGGCCACCTGCGGTTGAGCGGGGGAATCTTGGAAGCGGCGTAGAGGCGCTTGCCCGGATTGCGAGCCATGATCTCGCCCAGCAGGCCATCGCTCTTGCCGTCGCCGTAGGCCCAGGCGGTGTCGAAGAAGTTGCAACCGAGGTCAATGGCAAGCTGGAGAGCGGCGAGCGATGCGCGATCATCGGAGCCGCTCCATCCCCCCATGCCCCAGAGCCCATGGGCGATTTCGCTGACTTCGAATCCGGTACGGCCCAGACGGCGGTATTTCATGCGGCACCTGAGAGAAAAAGGTCTTGTGATTGTAGCCCTTGCGGGCGGGGAAAATGAATTTGTGAATCGCGGGCGGCTGGTGTATTATCTAACTAACTGGTTAATTAACGAGGGGAGCCGGGATGAAAACTTTGGTCGTCAAGCCGCGCCTGGGCTCGCGGGGGCGTCCCGAGGTCAGCCGGGCGGCCATCCTGCAGGCTGCGGTGCGGGAATTTTCCCGCGAAGGCGTCGCCGGGGCGCGCACCGATGCCATTGCCCGCGCGGCCCGCGTCAACAAGGCCTTGCTCTACTACTACTTCAAAGACAAAGAAACGCTCTATGGCGCGGTGCTGGACCAAGTTTTCGGCGGGCTGCATGCCACGGTTCACGAAGTTCTTGCGCGCGACCTGCCGCCTCGGGAAAAACTGCTGGCGTACGCGGGAGCGCATTTTGACTACATCGCGCGCCACCCCCTGTTCCCCCGGATCGTGCAGGGGGAGATGATGCGAGCGGCGCGCGGCGGGGCCCCTCACCTGGAGCGCATTGTGCGGCAATATTTTGTTCCTCTGTTCAGCAAGCTGGTGGAGGTCATCCGGGAAGGGCAAGCAGCGGGCCAGTTCCGCCAGGTCGATCCCCGGCATTTCGTTCCGTCGATGATCTCGGTGATTGTGTTTCATTTCACCAACGCGCCCGTCCTGCGCCTGCTGAGCCAAGTGGATCCGCTTTCGGCCGAGATCGTGGCTGCCCGCCGGGCAGCGGTTCTGGACTTCATTTCCGCGGCCATCCGTCCCTACGGCCGTCCGTCCCCCAGAGGACAGGTATGAACGCGCGCAACAAGTTCCTGGTGGTTCTCGGAGTGATCATGGCGGTGTCGGCCGCTTACTATTTCCTCTCCACTCCGCGGGGCGGCGACCTGCTGTTGATCGGTACGGTGGACGCGAACCAGGTCATCGTCAGCCCGCAAACTTCAGGCCGCATCGCCAGATTGCTGGTGGAGGAAGGCACCAAGGTCCAACAAGGCGATCTCATCGCAGTGCTTGATCCCTCCGAACTAGAAGCCCAGGCGCGGGCGGCCGCGGCCATGATTGACAGCCTGCGCTCGCAGGTCTCCGCGACCCAGGCCACGCGGGAAGCCACCCAGGGCTCGACCACCAGCAACGTGGCCAACGCGCAGGCACGGTTGCAATCGACGCGCGCCCAGCTGGTGCAGGCAGAGGCTACGTTGCAGCGCACGGAGAGCGACAGCAGACGGGTGATCGAGCTGGCGAACCAGGGTGTGGCTTCCGACCAGGACCGGGTGCAGGCGGAAAGCAATCTCAAGGCGCAACAGGCGATTGCGCAGTCGCTGAAGGATCAGGTCGCGGCTGCGGAGGCCGACCTGAACACGGCGATGGCCAACACCCACCAGGCCCACGCCGCCGCCAGCACGGTGCAATCGGCGCGGGGACAGCTGGCCAACGCCGAGGCCCAGCTCAAGGAAGCTGAGGTGCGCCTGGGATATACCAAGATCTATGCGCCGGTGACCGGCACGGTCTCTGTGCGCGCCGCCCGCGAAGGCGAAGTTCTGAACCCGAGCCAGCCCATTGTGACCATCATCGATCTCGGCGATACCTGGGTACGGGCCGCAATTCCGGAAACCGAATCCGATCATATCGGTCTGGGTGACACCCTGCGCATCCGCCTGCCCGGAGGCACCCTGACCTCAGGCAAGGTGTTCTTCAAGTCGGCGGAAGCGGACTTCGCGACGCAGCGGGATGTAAGCCGCCGCAAGCGCGATATTCGAACCATCGTGCTCAAAGTCCGGCTGGACAATCCCAAGGGCGCGTACGTTCCCGGCATGACGGCTGAGGTGCTGGTCTCGCCAGACCAGCTCAAGCCGGCGATCGCGAAGACGGCCGCCGAACCAAGGCAGTGAGACATGGTCGCTGACTTCAAGCCGAACGGCACATCGCAGGACGTTCAGAGACGGTCCAATGGCAAGAGCGGGCCCGCGTCCATGGTCAACGCCATTGAAGTCGACCATATCGTCAAGAAATATGGCGACTTCACCGCGGTGAATGAGGTTTCGTTCTTCGTCAAGGAGGGCGAGATCTTCGGCCTGCTGGGGCCAAACGGCGCGGGAAAATCGACGCTGATCCGCATGATGACCACGCTTATCCCCATCACTTCGGGCAGGGCCCGGGTGGCCGGGCACGATGTCGAGAGAGATCCCGACGGGGCTCGCCGCGCGATCGGCGTGATTCCCCAGGCGCTGACCAGCGATCTTGACCTCACGGTCGAAGAGAATCTCAACATTTACGCCAAGCTCTACGATGTACCCGCAAAGCGGCGCAAAGAGACCATCGAGGAATTGCTGCAACTGGTGGACCTGACCCGCTGGCGCGAGGCGCAGACCAAGACGTTGTCCGGCGGCATGCGGCGGCGCCTGGAAATCGCCCGCGGGCTGGTGCACAGTCCGCGCATCTTTTTTCTGGATGAGCCGACCACGGGCCTTGATCCCGTTTCCCGCGTGGCGGTGTGGGAGATGCTGACCGACATCAAATCACGGCGCAATCTGACCATTCTCATCACCACGCATTACATGGATGAGGCTGACCGGCTGTGCGACCGCATCGCCATCGTCGATCACGGCAAGCTGGTGGCGCTTGACACTCCTACGGCCCTCAAAGCCAGCGTGCCGGGGTCAAACGTCATCGAAGCGCAGTTTGACAACCCGCCCGCGGACTGGGAGCAAAGGCTGCGCAGCCTGAACCGGGTGACGTCCGTCCAACACGAAGGCGCTGCCATGTATCGCATCCTGACCGGTGACGGCTCGCGCACAACCACGGAGCTGGTGGAGACTGCGGTCCAGGCGGGCGTGGACGTGAAGTCTCTCTCCGTGCAATCCACCAGCCTGGACGACGTTTTCGTCCACTACACCGGGCGGCAACTGCGCGATGAACTGGTGAAAGCGCACAGTTTTGTGATGCCGCCCAGACCGGGGCAATCATGAACCGCATCCTGGCCCTCATCGAGCGCGAAATGCGCAAGTTCTTCCGTTCCCCTGCCCTGATGTTCGTATCCATGATCTTTCCGCTGGTGCAGCTGATCGTGTTGGGCAATGCCTTTGGCGGCAAAATTCGCGACGCCCGGCTGGGGTTGGTGGATCAGGACGGCGGGACCCAGGCACTGAGGATTCGCCAGGCCTTCGATTCGGTCCGTGCCAACATGCGGACTTTTGAACCTGTGTACTACCGCGATCCCAAGACGGCGATGGAAGACGTGCGGAATGGCAAGCTGGAGGCAGCGGTCATCATCCCCCCGCAGTATTCCCGCCGGGTCTACGAGCAGGACCAACCCCGCATCGCCATGGTGGTGGACAACAGCGATAATTTCATGAGCGCGGCGCTGGAGGAAGAGTTGGCCCAGATCACCAACGCGCTCAACAATCCCACGGTGGAGCCCCGAATCCTGCAGCAAACCGTGCTGGATATCGTCGAGCTCTATCCCTATATCGAATACATGAAGTTCCTGCTCCCCGGTTCGATTGCGTTGGCTATTTTCATGTCCGTGATGATCGGTGGCGGGATGTTGTACATCGACGACAAGGCGCGCGGCGTGCACGAAGGCTACCTGGTCACGCCCATCACCAAGACGGAACTGGTGCTGGGGCTCAACGCGTCCAGTGCGATCAAAGCCGTGATGGTGGGAACCATCATCACTGTCGTAGGATCGCTGCTGGCGGGAGTAGGCACACTCTTCAACTTTTCCACCGCTCTGGGGCTGTTCCCCATGATCGTTCTGACCGCAGTCGCGTTGAACACCAGGATGTTTCTCGTGGTGATCCGGTTGGAGGACCCTCTGGTGCCCCGGGCGATTTTCGGCATCTTGAATACTCTCCTGTTTTTCCCCAGCGGCGCGGTTTATCCCATCCAGGCTTTCCCCTTCTGGTTGCGCTGGATCGCAAGAGTCGACCCATTTACCTTCGCGGTGCACGGTTTCAAGGCCCTGTTGCTGAAAGAAGCCGGATTTTCCGCCATCCTGCCCGACGTCCTCTATCTTTCGCTGTTCGCCGCCGTGACCCTGACCATTGCGACGCCTCTGTTCAAGCGCACGCTGTAGGGTCCGCGTTCGACCCGGAGCACCCTTGCCGGGTATGTCAGTTGGTTGTTCTCCCCTGGGAACTTTTACCGCCGGAAGGCGATCTATTATCCTTAGCTGGTTATGACCCTTCTGGATGCCGAAACCTACGATCCGTCGCGCGAACGCAAGCGTCAGATCAGGATTGCGGCGGCGATCGTGCTGATCATTCTCCTGGCCGGGATAGCATGGATGTACCGCAACTGGCCGGAGGAACGCGCCGTCAGCCGCTTTTTTGCAACGCTTCAGCAGAAGGATTATGAAACCGCGTACGGCATCTGGCAGCACGATCCCGACTGGCGGCAACATTCGCAGAAGTATTCCAAATATCCGTTCACTGACTTTTACCGCGACTGGGGACCGGGTGGAGAATGGGGTGTGATCCAATCGTTCAAGGTCTATGCTTCGGTGACGCCGCCCGGGGGAGGCAGCGGCGTGATTGTGGAAGTGGTGGTCAACCGCCGCGCCGAGCACGCCCGCATCTGGGTGCAGAAATCCGACAAGACGTTAAGCTTCTCTCCTTACTGAGAACCGGGAACGGATAATTGAGAACGAACTGTCCTACCGGGTCGCTTCCTGCAACTGTTCCATGGTCTTGCTCAGAGTTGTCTCGTCGCCTACGCTGAGGCATTTTCGGCTGCGATCGATCTGACGCATCAGCCCGCAGAGCACTTTTCCCGGTCCGCACTCTATAAAGACTCCCACCCCCTCGCCAGCGAGAAACTGGATGGAGTGACACCACTTCACTGAGCCCGTAACCTGGCGGATCAGCGCCTGGCGCGAGCCCTCGGGGCTGTCGACGACCACGGCATCGACGTTGCAGACGACATTGATGCCGGGCTTCTCGAACGCAAGAGAATGCAGGTCCGTCGCCAGCCGGTCTTGCGCCGGCTTCATCAGCGAGCAGTGAAAGGGCGCGCTGACCGGCAAAATGACCGCGCGCTTGGCGCCGCGTTCGCCGGCCATCTTCGTGGCGCGTTCTACCGCGGCGGTGTTTCCCGAGATCACGATCTGTTCCGGCGAGTTGAGGTTGGCGGGCTCGCAGATCTCACCCTGGGCCGCATTCCGGCACATTTCCCCTACTTTGTCTGCATCGATGCCCAGGATCGCCGACATTTCGCCCCGGCCGGCTGACACCGCCTCCTGCATGTATTTCCCGCGGTTACGAACCGTGCGCAGCGCATCGGCGAAGCTGAAAGTCCCTGCGGCGACGTGAGCGGAGTACTCCCCCAGGCTGTGCCCGGCGGCAAAGGCGGGCCTCACGCCCTTCTCCCGCAGGACCCGCCAGGTTGCCACCGACACCGTAAGAATGGCGGGTTGCGTGATCTCCGTCATTTTCAGCTTTTCTTCCGGACCCTCAAAACAAAGGCGAGACAAGTGGTAGCCGAGGACTTCGTCGGCTTCCTGGAAGGTTTGCCGCGCGACCGGATACTTGTCCGCCAGTTCCCTGCCCATGCCGGCCGCTTGCGATCCCTGGCCAGGGAACAGCACCGCGAGCTTCTGATCTGCAGTCATGGGGATGGAATCCTTACTCCGGTCTGACGGCTATGTGCTTACGCTGGCGGCCGGGCGCAGGACCGCAACTTCCTTCTCAATCTTGTCGTTGATGTTGCGCTCCACGAACTCTGCGGCCACCCGCAGGGCGTTCTTGATGGCATTCATGTTGGACGAGCCATGGGTGATGAAGCACACTCCTTTCACACCCAACAGCGGAGCGCCGCCGTATTCCGTGTGGTCGAGGCGCTTCTTGAAGTCAGCAAAGGCGCTGCGCGAGAGCAGATAACCAACCTGCCGGGTGATGGTCGCCTTCAAAGTTTCTTTGAGCGTAGCGCGCACGAGATTGGCGACGCCCTCGGAGGTCTTCAGCGCGACGTTGCCGACAAAGCCGTCGGCAACGATGACGTCCACTTTACCGCTGTAAAGGTCGCGCCCTTCCACATTGCCGATGAAATTCAGCGGCAACCGCCTGAGCAACTGGAAGGCCTCGCGCGTCTGTTCATTCCCCTTGGACTCCTCCTCACCGATCGAGAGCAAGCCCACCCGCGGACGCCGGGTGCCAAACATAGTGCGGAAGTAAATCTCTCCCATGACCGCGAATTCAGCCAGATTGTCGGGTTTGCAGTCCACGTTGGCGCCCACGTCGAGCAGGATGGCGGTGGTCCCGACGGCAGTGGGAAAAACCGCCGCCAGCGCGGGACGGTCCACTCCCGGCAGTCCTCCCAGCACCATCTTGGCAGTGGCCATTGCAGCGCCGGTATTGCCCGCGGTGACGAAGCCCGCGGCGCGCCCGTCCCGCACCAGGCGCAGCCCCACGCGAAGGGAGGAATCGCGCTTGGCGCGCACGGCCTGGATGGCCTTGTCCTCCATGGTGATCACTTCGCTGGCGTGCGCGAATTCAATGGGAATCCCGGCGGCAAAAGGATGGCGCGCCATTTCTGCCCACAGGGCGGGCTCATTCCCGACCCACCGAAATCCCACGCCGTGGTGCCGTGCCGCCTGAATCGCGCCTTCGATTTCAGGTTTGGGCGCCCGGTCCGAGCCCATCGCGTCCAAGGCTATGACGCTTGGCATGGATGAGAGACTAGCTGGCTTCTTTGACTTCCAAAACTTCGCGCCCTTTGTAGTACCCGCACTTGGGGCAGGCTCGATGCGGGAGCTTGCGCTCGTGGCAGTTAGGGCACTCGGAGAGCGAACGGCTCCGCAAGGCATCGTGCGCCCGCCGCGTGCTGGTGCGTGCTTTGGAATGTCTCCGTTTCGGATTTGCCATATTGATGCCGCAATTCCTTTCCATCGAGTGCCGCCGCGACAGCCGGCAGCGCAATCAGTGATTCAGCTTGCTGCGAATGTCTTTCAACGCCGACCAGCGCGTGTCTTCTAGAGATTCAGCACACCCGCAGGGCTCCAGGTTCAAGTTCTTCCCACAGTGCGGGCACAGCCCCTTGCAATCATCGCGGCAAATGGCCTTTAGTGGCAGGGAGAGCAAGACCTGCTCACGCAGCACATCTTCCAGCAGCAGCCCCTCACCTTCATAATAACTGACCTCAGCTTCGGCGGAGGTGACGGAAAGCTCCTCCCGGCCAGCGTCGGCGCCAAGCGGGCGGTAAAGCAACTCAAAGTTTCGGGAAACATTCCGCGGCACCGGCTCCAGGCAGCGAGCGCAGGCAAGCTCAACGCCGACCGCCAACTCTCCGCTGAGCCGTATGTCCTTTATTGTCTGGCGCTTGCCGTGCTCGTGCTCCTTCACTAGCTGGGCGCGTCCCAAAACTCGAAGCTGATCCACTTGCCGGATGTCTTCGCCCCAGTCCAGCGTGCCGGGCGAAATTTCTTCTTTAAAATCAATGGGATGCTGTTCTAGTTCGTGGATTTCGAGAAACATCAGGCACCCCCCGCGCGATCCCTGCCGCGAACCCCGCGGAAGCACGCTGTAAAGAGCAGTTCTGGGAAGCATTTCCAGAATAAAGGGCACGAAAAAAGGTGTCAAGGAAGCGGCCTTGACGCGGCTTCTACTGCTGACATTCCACAACCAGGAAAGAGTGCCCGTTCGCGTCGACGTGCGTCTTGCCCTTGCGGCACTCGCAAGTAGCCTTCTCCGCCTTCTCGTTCACCACAGTGCAGTTTTTTATCAACATGTCGCCTGCCGCAAGCGGAGGGCTTTTCCTCTTGTGTGCCGCCGGTTTGGGCGCTGGCGGAGGCGGCGTCGAGGCGACGGGCGTAGTCACAGTTTTCTTGTGGGAACAGCCGGCGAGCAGAACGCACACCAGGACCAGCCGTGGGATCTTCATTCCGGTCTTGCGCTGGCGGCCTGAAGCGCAAGCCTTGCATCTTAAAAAAGAAATTCCCGCAGCCAGCTTCCGGAGAACGGCCCTCTGAAACCGCAGGATCATGCCCACCCCTGATGTTAAACATCCCTTTGATTCTCTGAAAGACCAACTCCGTGCTCGCACCAACCTTGTCACCGGACTCGGCCTGTTCGCCGGCTTTGTTGCCCGCCAATCGCCCTCATTTCGAAGCGGGCTTCAGGCCCAGTGCCCGCAACGTGAGCTCATCAGGCTGGACCGCGCCATTTTGCCGGGTGACGACGCCGAAGCCGCCGCTGTAGTCCCACATGGTCCAACCGATTCCGTGATGCTCCAGCGCGCGGCGCACATCGGAGATCCAGGCGGCGCGGTCCTGCGGTTCGGCGTAGGCCCGGTACACGCCAAATTCGTTGCATACCAGGGCCAGGTGGCGTCGCGCCGCCCACTCGGCTACTTGGCTGATGTCGGCTTCGATGCGGGCCGCGTCCCAATGGTCCTGGCCGTAACGGATGACCGCCAGGCGGTCTCTGGCTTCCGGAGCCATGGCTGCTACCCGAGCCGCCGATTCGGGCGTCGAGGGATAAGCTAGTCCTTTGACCCAGTGCCAGTAATACGAACCCCAGGTGGCGCCCTGGTGGGTGAAAACGTGAGGCTCGTAAAAATGGAAGTTGTAAATCACATTCGTATCGTGCAGCGGTTCCATGAAAACCAGTTCGCTGTCGTCCGACCAGCGCGCGCCCGCGGCGATGATGGTATGACGCGGGGCGCCCTGCCGAATCGCAGCCGCAACTTTCACTTGAACCCCGTACCAGCGGTAGCGGTCCTGAAATTCCGGCTCGTTCAGAATTTCCAAAAAGACGCTTTCTTCATCCCATGAGGAATAATGCTGCGCCAGCGCGCGCCAGAAATCAGCGAACTGCTGCACAAAATCGTCTTCCTTGACCAACCGCGCCTTGAAGTCGCTTTCGGGATGGATATCGATCACTACCGCGAGACTGGACGCCAGAATCATCCTCACCGCCGCGTCCAGGTCGGCCAGATAGGCGGCCGGAATTTCGTCGGGGCGGTTCAGGGTGAACATCGGCTGGGGGTTTATGCTGAGGCGAACATGGTCAAAGCCCATGGAGCGGATGAGCGCGATGTCCGCAGCGGTAATCCAGGACTCAAAGTGGTCCCTGGTGTAGCCCCGCGGATCGTTAACCTGGGCGAACCACGCGCTGATATTGATGCCGCGCCGCAGACGTCCCAGCCGCGCCGATGGCGCCGGCGGTGGAGGCGAGACCTGCGCCGCCAGCATGCTTGCGCAAATCACAACGGCTGCGCAGGCTGCCCAGACGCGCCGGTGAGGACTGATGCTGGTTTCCCGCATGCAGAAAACTTACCAGATCGTCCTGGGCAGCGGGGAAGAGCGCAGGACTTCCCAGTCCCCCCTGGGGACAACGGGAGACTCAATGTCACCCACGATCACCGCACCCTCCAGCCTTTTTCATGGGCAGCTTGGTTGCTATAAATGACCAGGATCAATACGACATCACTAATTAGAGAAAAACCTGCAGCAAGGCGCTGCTACACTGATTCCCCATGATTTCCGGACGTGCCACCGCCGCCGGCACCGCCCGCTATCGCGACCGCTTCCCCCAATTGCGGGACGCCGGCCACTTCCGGCAGCCGGCGCAGGTGCCGGAAGTGCGCGAACTCTGGCTCTCTTCGATCGGCCTCGGGACGTATCTCGGCGATCCCAGCCCCGCCGCCGACCAGGCTTACACGGAGGCCATCACCGCCGCCTTACGCTCTGGCATTAACCTGCTCGATACCGCCATCAACTACCGCCACCAGAGGTCCGAGCGCAATATCGGCGCTGCACTCAAGCAGCTCATCGATGCGGGAGAACTGCATCGTGACGAGATTCTGGTCTGCACCAAAGCCGGCTACCTGTGCTTCGACGCCGATGCCCCGCCCAACCCTCGCGCCTACTTTCAGCGCGAATATGTGGAGCCGGGAATTCTTGATCCGCAGGAGGTAGCTGGCGGGATGCACTGCATGTCGCCGGCCTATCTGCAGAATCAACTGGAGCGCTCGCGCCGCAACCTGGGACTGGAAACCATTGACCTTTTTTATCTTCACAACCCGGAATCCCAGCTCGGCGAGGTCTCGCGGGAGCTCTTCCGCCGGCGCCTGCGGGACGCCTTCGCCATGCTCGAACAGCAGGTGGCGGCAGGCCGCGTGACCTGGTACGGCGTAGCCACCTGGGGCGCTTTCCGCGTGCCCGAGCACTCCCACGATCACGTGGAGCTCTCCGAGTTGGCCGCCCTGGCAGAGGAAGTCGCCGGCGCGCGTCATCACTTCCGCTTTGTGCAGTTGCCCTTTAATCTGGCCATGCCCGAAGCCTACGCCCTGGCCAATCAGCGCCTGGGAGCAGAGAAGATGCCGGTTCTTTCCGCGGCGTCGCGACTGGGTATCGCGGTGATGGGGAGCGCCACGCTGTTTCAGGCGCGTCTAACCCAGGCCCTGCCGGATGTCGTGGGGCGAGTTCTGAGGATGAAGAACGATGCGGAAAATGCGATTCAGTTCTCCCGCTCCACGCCCGGCCTGGCGGCTTCCCTGATCGGCATGGGACGCAAAGAGCACGTCACCGCCAATCTGGCGCCGGCGTTCGTCCCGCAGACTCCGCTGCAGGAATGGAAAAAGCTGTTTACCAGATAGCGCGGTGCTGATGCCGCTCACTTCATCTGCTGCAGTTTCTGCGCGGCCAGTTGGGCTACTTCGGTGGCGGGATTCTCTTTCTGGACCTGTTGGTACACGCGCTTGGCCTCGGCGGGTTGCTGGGTTGCTTCGTAGGTTGCGGCCAGCTCCATCTGCGCCCCCACCTTGCTCAGGCTGCGCGTGGGCTTCGCGATGAGCTGATTGTAGATGTCGATCGCGTCTTTGCCACGATTGCTGCTGCGGTAAAGCGAAGCCAGGGCCAGCTTGGCCAGCGACGCCAGGTCGTCGTTGTGCGAAGAGCTTACCTGTTTCAGATCGCGCTCGGCGGCGCCATTGTCTCCCAACCGCGAGGCCGTGATACCCAGGAAATAACGGGCGAATTCCGCGGTTTTGGTGTGCGGATACCGGTCTACGATTTCCTGGAACTGCTTACGTGCCTGTGCGGCGCGATCCTTCGCGGAGGTAAAGCTGGGAGAATCGGGTTCCGCCGGCAGGTCGGGCGGGCGAAGCGGCGTGTCCAGGGTGCGCACCGCCTGCGTGAACACGAAGCTGGCCTTCAGATCCTGTTGATTGAGGTGGTACCACGCGCCCCCACCCGCTGCCAGCAGCACGGCTGCGGCCACGCTTCCCACGATGAGCTTGGACTTGTGTTCCACCGACCAGTGCACGGTGGCTTCAGCGGCTCCGATGGTCGCGCGGCTGAACTTGTCCTGTTTAAGTTGATGACGGGTCTCTGCGCGCACGAACTTCCCTTCTGGAATTGCGGCTGTCCGGCTGACTGACTTGAGTCTAACAGGCGAAAAATGGCAGCGTCAAAGAAACGCGGCGGGTTCAGGCTGCGGCCAACTCGGACGGGTGACGGCGTTCATCCTCACCCCGATTAGAATTCTCCAACTCTAGCGGGGAGCCTCTTCCAGGATGCCCTGTTCCAGCTTTTCCTGGCACTCGATGCAGTGCCGGGTCCAGGGCACCGCCTCCAGACGCTTGGCGTTGATCTCCTTGCCGCAGGAGATGCATTCGCCGAAGCTGCCCTCGCGCATCCGCTGCAGCGCCGTCTCCACCATCTGCAGCAGCTGGCGGTCGTTGTTGCTCTGGTGGAACAGAAATTCCTTGGTGTACGAACTGGCGGCGCGATCGGCGATGTCCTGGGCTGAATCCTCATCCACGGTACGGCCATCCTGCTCGGTGCGGGTCACCATGCGCCGCAGCTCCGCCTGCCTTGATTCCAGCCGCTTCCGGAAGTAGTCCAACTTCTTTTTATCCATGATAATAACTTCGCGGCCCGTAGGCCGCGTCCTTGACGCATCATCGGCTATGAGTCAGACGCAAATGATAAGCGTTCAAATTGAGATGCGTCAACTGGGTGTACTCGTCCACTAGATGGGTGACACTTTTCATTCCTTTCGTTGAGATGAGAG
>CAYOZX010000062.1:0-15047 GCA_964408515.1 uncultured Acidobacteriaceae bacterium
CCGGCCCATGCGCTGCGCCAGCGGAACGCCGCGCCGGCGGATTCCTACCAGCTCCAGGTTGGCAGCGCCGTTATTTTTTTCGATGATTTCGTGGGCGAGGCGCACCAGCGTGCGCTCGATCTCGGTGGCGGACATCAGCTGCGACTTTTCGCGCAGGCCAGCGGGACGAGGAGAAGGTTTCGCGGTCATAAACGCTGAATGATACCCGGACAGGGCCAGCCCCGGCAAGGCGGGGTTTCCCCCTTGCGACAGGCTAAGTGCAACCACATCAGCACCTTAGCGGAAACAGACAAATCGCTCCCGGTTCAGAAGATTCGCCCCAGTTGGAAAAACCATTTGCGATGCCCGCTGTCGCCAATACTGCCGCCCACAAACAGGGGTCCGACGGCGGTCTCTGCCAGAACCCCCGCAGCCACGTCGTTGGGCAAGCTGCTGGAGTTGGCGAAGCCGTACATCTTGCCAATCTCATAGGAGGCAATGGCATAGACCTTTTTGCCGGCGAGCGGCGGCAGCGTCCAAAGATCATGCAGGTATCCGGCGCGAAACAGGTAATACTGGTTCCCAAAGAGTTCGTTCGTTCCGTACGCGCTCAGACGTGAAGGCCCGCCCAGGAAAAACTGCGGATAGCCGGTTGAAGTGGTTCCGAACGTGGTTCCTCCCGAGCTCACCAGAAATAACGATGCGGGTTTTGCGATGGGGCGGAAGTAGCTAATATTCAGGTCCATTGCGGGAAAGCCTTCGATCGTGCCGGGGTTGGCGTCATACCAGCGAAAGGCAGACTCCACGCTGTAGCCGCGCCGCGGAACCACATAGTCGTCGGTGTGATCGATGCGGTAATGGAGACGGGTCGAGCCCAGGCGTCCCTTGACGGAAGTAAATTCCGGCGTTCCCAGGCGCAGTTTCGCGCTCAGATAGCCCACCTCATATCCCAGGCGGACCTCGCTGAAATGGCTGATGGCGTAGCCCAAATCCATCCCGATGTCAGCCCGATTGACACGATACACCGCCAAAGGGTCGTTCTTTCTGTAGACCTTGAAGGCCGTATTGCTGGCAGCCGCGTGGGGAGCAAAAAACCAACGGCTGGTGGCGGAGAAGGGCCGATAGAGTTCGCTGGCGACTCCGTAAGTATTGCCAAAGAGAACATCTGTGCGCCACTCCGATCGGTAACCGGCCACGTCCAAATCCGTGAGACGCGCCGCCATGGTGAAACTGACATCGCCGCTTTCCGAGCCATCGACCTCGAATCCCAGGTGAAGGCTGGGCGGGGAATTGGCCTCTTCGTGAACCGTGACCAGGAGCCCATCCTGTCCGTTCTCGCGGATCATGCGGTAGCCTGCGGCGTCGAATCTGCCAAAGCCGGTCAGGCGAGTGAGCCTGCGCTCGACGGCAACGGTGTCGACGGGCTGCCCTGCCAGAGGTTGCAGGAACCGCTCAAGATATTTCCCGGCTTCCGGATTGGTCCCTTCCACCCGCACAAACCGGGGAACAGCAACGCCCGTCTGGCGCTTGCTGCTCTTCCCCTGCAGGTATTTCTGCCACGCGGCATCATCCAGCGAATACGCCTCCAGGACGCGCGCCTTGGCCTCAGCGGCCTGGGCTCCCTTCTCGATGAGGGTGGCTGCCTTGGCGTAGTCGAGGGAGCTGAAATCTTGCACGTCCACTTTCACGACCAGATCGGCCCCCTCCAACCCGCGCAGCTCATTTTCGGCAATCACGACGTCGATGGAGCGCCCGAGAACCTTGATGATGGACTGGATATTCTCTGCTTTCACAGGAGAGGTTTGCAGATGGACGCCTATCACCACATCGGCGCCCATGGCCCGTACCACGTCGGTGGGGAGGTTGCCCACCAGGCCACCGTCCACATAGACATGCTCCCCGTCGCGCACCGGGGAAAAGATGCCTGGGATGGCCATCGTCGCACGCATGGCCTGCGACAGCGGCCCGTCCTTGAAAACTGCCTGGTGGCCGCTCACCAAGTCGGTGGCCACGCAGCGGAAAGGAATGGGGAGGTCGTCGAACGTCGTGACGTTGGAATAAGGCAGAGTCTCACGGTCGATCAGCAGGCTGATGAGATGGCCGGCATTCAGCCCGCTGGGCAGCGTGAGACCATTACGCAGGCCCAGATTGATGGAGTTGGGAAAAGCATCCAGATCTTCCTTGCGGCGAAATGCCAGGTCCTCGTAGGCGGTTTTGCCTCCTAGAATGACATCCCAGTTCTGCTCCGCGACCAGATCGCGCAGCTGCTGAGGATTCCGGCCAGCGGCATAAAGGCCGCCCACCAGGCCGCCCATGCTGGTGCCCGCCAGGTAGTCGACGGGAATGTGATGGTCCTCAAACCACTGCAGCACTCCGATGTGCGCCAATCCCAAGGCTCCGCCGCCTTCGAGAGCAACACCGACACGAGGCCGGGCAGCAACCGTTGCCGTTTTCCCGCCGAGTGTCGCTGGCGTGGCAGGACTTGGCTCCGAGGCTTTGGGCGCCTCCTGAGACAGGGAAAAGACGGAGAGCGCCAGTAACAGAAGCAAGAAAACATGCCGCATACGAATCCTTCCTCGCCCTGCGCAAGCACTCACAGGGCGACGGACAAGTTTCTACGGCTGGAAAGATTCTCGCAACTGCCAAAGCCGTTCTATTGCCTTCGAGTTCACAGTAATCCTCGCGTTACACCTATGTTCGAGCAGCGGATGCGGAAGGAACGCGCAAGAAGGGCCGCTAGAAGGGGCTCTTGCGGCGCAGCAGCATGGCGCTGATCGCGCCGCCGAGGGTCGCAAAGGTCACGGAGGCAATGAATGTCAAGATCATGGCCACACCCAGAAACAGGCGGATACCCTGGGGAGTCTTGACCAGTTCCAGGAGCTGTTGCGCCTGCGGGTCGGATCTGCCTCCATACACCTGGTCCACTTTTTCGACGACCCTGGATTGAATCTCGCCGTCGAGGTGGAAAAAGGCCGATGCCAGCGCAAGCGGCGCAGCCAACATGATAAAGCCCAGCATGCCGCTCAGCAGGCCCAAGCGGGCTCCCATACCGGATGGGATGACCGCCCCCGGCATGCGGCGCCGGTAAAAGACTACGGACATGCTTCCCCCCGCCAGCATGCCAAGTCCGAGAAACCCGACGGTAAGCAGCATGAAGATCGCGCCCACCAACCCGCCGAGGGTGGCCGCACGCCAAATCTGCCGTCGCTGGAGACGATTCACGCTGGAGGGACTGAAATAGTCAGGAGACGGCAGGGATACGGAATCCGTTGGGGAAGAAGGCTCGCCGCCGCCCGCGACGGACACACGAATCTGGGGCGCGTGGCAGTTGGGGCAGAAAGCTACGCCTTCCTGCACGTTCGCCCCGCACTGGTGACAGGGATATTCCACTCCTCTTCAACTTACCCCGAGGGCGGCGGGCGAAGCAAGGCCAGGGGGTTTCGGACCGCAAGGCTGACGACTGCGATTTCAGATTGTGTCTTTGCCACCGCGCAATTGCAGGTAGACCAGTCCAAAGTCGGTGCCCCTGCCGGACTTCCCCGGTTGGATCGAAACAATGTGCTGGCTCCGTTGTGTGCCCGCTTTCAGCTCGATTGTCCGTCCGCGGCCGTTTCCCTCGCACTTGAGCTCTTGCGAGGCAGGGGAATCCTTGTCGGGATCGGGATCCGGATCTACGTCCACCTGAGTGTCGGTGTGACATTCCAGCACACTGCCATATTTCTTCAGTTGGTCTTTGTAGTAAGCAACGAGCTTGTCGGGAGGATCGTCGGAGACATATTCGATGGCCGCAACACGCAGGCCGAACAGGCCGCTGGAAAGGGTGACTCTGGCATTATTTTCGTTGCCGTCCCCGGCTTGCGCCTTGGGCCGGGCGCCGGGGTAGACCGGAAGGCCGACATCACGGACGTCGGCGTCTTTGCTGACGTGAATACCTCCCATGGGAGTTTCAATGTCAACTCTCTTGTCATGGCCTGCTTCGTCGTTCTTCACGTTCACACTGCAAGCCGGCAACGCCAGCAGCATGCTGAAGACCAGGGGGAGCAACAGCCTTCGGTCAGCGCGCGGGAACCTGGGTGTGCGCATGTTGGGATCCTTCCTGCACGGATGGCGGGCGCTCGATGCCCGCGCCGCGCTGAGCGATAGTGGGAATTGTGACCGGCAGGTGGCCGCGCACCGCAATTTCTCCAAATAATGCCTTGACCACCGCCGTTTCCGAGACGCCGGCATTAGAAAAGGTGCAAAGATAGTTCTGCACCGAGGGAAAATCCTGGGCGAGATAGGGGCTTCCCATAGCCAGCACTGCAGCCTTCGCGGCAGCGCGGTCGAGAATCGCCTGCAGCAGGATCCCGTTAGCGTCGTTCAACGCCAGCGTGCTGGTCAAACCCTTCGCGCTGGGCGAGACTTTCCCAGCGGTGGGCACGACGTACACGGCCGCAATCACCGCCCGCGCCTGATCCACGGCTGTGAGGACCTCCTCCGCCATCGCCCCGGCGATACGCGAGTCCACGTAGAACACATTGGCATCCGGCACACGCGCTTTCAGGGCCCGTTCGAGAGCGCGGCCCGCTTCGGTGCGCACGTCCTCGGAAAACACCACGGCGACGGTGTCGTTACGCGTTTCCTGCACCTGTTGATACGGGAGTCCGGTTGCAACAGTTCCCGATGGTTTTAAGGGAAGCAGTTTGCCGTTGTCGCGAACCAGGGTGACGGCGTCGTCGGCAATCTGTTGTCCGAGGACCAGATTCTCCGGCGTCCCCAGAACTCTAGGCAGTTGGGCAAGGTCCACCAGCCGGGCTTTGTTGAGGCCCAAAGAAGCTTTTGCTTTCAACAACTTAAGCACCGATGCGTCGAGCCGCGGCAGGGCTATCTCTCCGGTGCGCGTCGCTTCCAGAACCGCCTTGTAGGAAGCGTCCAAATCCGCCGGAATCAGCAGCAGATCGCTTCCCGCCTTGAAGGCGTCCACGGCAGCGCGCCCGATGTTGTTGGAATAGAGGCGGGTGAGGCCGGCCATATCAAGGGCATCGGTGACTACGATCCCCTGAAAGCCGAGTTGACGCTTCAAGAGGTCGCTGACGATCGCCGGAGATGTTGTGGCCACGTGATTGGGATCGGGATCAAGGGCGGGGACGGTCACATGCGCCACCATCACAGAATCCACTCCGGCGTCGATGGCTTTTTTGAAGGGTGGCAGTTCTACGGAATTGAGACGAGTCCAGTCGCCGGTGACCTGGGCGACACTCAGGTGGGAATCCGTGGCCGTATCCCCGTGTCCGGGAAAGTGCTTGACGGTGGTAAGCATGCCGCTGGAGCGCGCGCCGCGGATGTAGGCCACGACGAGGTCTCCCACCTGCCCGGGGTCCTCGCCGAACGAACGGGTATTGATGATGGGGTTGGCGGGATTCGAATTCACGTCGGCATCGGGAAAGAAATTCCAGTGCACCCCGACGGCACGCGCCTCTTCGCCCGTGATGCGACCGAAGGCTTCAGCGTAAGCCATCTTCCCGGCGGCGCCGAACGACATGGCGTGGGGAAACGGCGTAGCCCCGTGCAGGCGCATGGTGACGCCGCGCTCGAAGTCCGCCGCGATCAGCAGCGGCAACTTCGACTCCTGCTGCAGGCGGTTGAGCAGCTCTGCCGCCTCATAGGGCTGATTGCGATACAGGAACGGCGGCTCCCAGCGTACCGTCATCGCGAACGAGCCGATGTGGTACCTGCGCATGCTGTCGAGCATCTGGAGATACTCCGGGCTGTTAAGGTTGAGAAACTCCGCTCGCACCCAGATCATGAAAAGTTGGCCGACTTTTTCTTCCAGCGACAGTTTGCGCAGAGTCTTCTCCGCCCACTTTTCGCCTCCGCGATCCAGCCGGATCGGCCCGGCGTGGGAATACTTCTCCTTTGCGCGAGCACCGATGGTAAAGGACGCTAACAGGAGAAAAACTGCGAAGGCTCGCATCATGGCAAGGACGATAGCACGATGAGGTGCAGGTGTCAGGTGCCTATGCCTCCCGGCGCCGGTCTGCCTGCGCCCGGATGACCTTTACCCATTGTCATTCCGAACTCCCTACAGCCGTGAGGAATCGCCTGTTAGGCGGCGGAAGAAGCGGGTCGATCGCGAGCGCGCTCGCTCCGACCGACGAAGGGCCTAGGGGACATGTTGGGCAGGAACTCAGACGGAAGATTACCGGTTATTTCCTGGCGTCCCAGGCCTTGCTGAATTCTCCGGTCCGCTGATGCACGCTGGGGACCCGCCTCGCTAAGGGTAAGCGGCTGCCGGCCTCGAGGATCGGAATGAGTTTGTCGAACTCCGGCCCGGAATGCGATCCAGTTATCATGATGCGGATGGGATGAAACAACTCTTTTCCCTTGGCGCCGGTTTCCGCCTTCACCTCGTTTACGATCTGCTTGAAGCGTTCCGGCGTGAGCTGCGCTGCTTTGGCACTCTCATCTTCGAGCAGCTTGACCGCGAAGCGCGAGACAACTGCATCGGTCTGCGGCCACGCCAGGACGCCGGCATTGTCAGGCGCCGCGAGCGCAGCTTCAGCGTCAAACGTGAAGATCAAAGCCGCCCTCTCGGGCAGCTGGTTGAAGCGGTCGACCGCCGGTATCAACAGATCTACAACTCCTGCCAGCCAGCGCCGAAGATCATCGCCCAGTTCCACCTCCGGCGAAGAATGGCTGCGCTCCCACGCTGCCTGATCGAGCGTGATCATGCCGGCTTGCGAAAGGAACCAGGCCGCCAGGGACAGCAGCCTGTCCTGCGGCAAGGCTTTGATGTAATGCCGGTTCAGCCAGTAGAGCTTCTCCAGGTCGAAGACCGCCGGCGACGGCGTCACGCGCGGGAGAGAAAATTCCTTCACCAACTCTTCACGGCTGAAAATTTCCCGGTTGCCGCCCGCCGGCGCCCATCCCAGCAGGGCGAGATAGTTCTCCAGCGCTTCAGGCAGCACGCCCATGTCGCGGAAGTTGGCGATGGAGGTGGCTCCGTGACGTTTGGAAAGCGGTTCCCGGTCTCCGCCCAGAATCGTGGAAAGGTGCGCAAACTCGGGCACGGGCCATCCCAGAGCTTCATACAGGGCCACTTGCTTGGGCGTATTGGAAAGGTGATCGTCACCGCGGATCACATGGGTGATCTTCATCAGGGCATCATCGATCACCACTCCGTAGTTGTAGACCGGCAAGCCGCTGGAACGCAAAATAATCGGATCGCTTACCACTTCGCTGGAAAACTCGACCCGTCCGTGCACAATGTCATGAAAGGCGATGGGATGCTCAGGAATCCGCAACCGGATGGCAGCTAGCTCGCCGGAAGACCTGCGCCGCCGCGCCTCAGCCCGATCGAGGCCGCGACACTTGCCGGAATAGATCGGCTGGCGATGCTCCGACTGTGCGCGTTCGCGCTCCCTCCGCAACTCCTCCTCCGTGCAGAAACACAGATAAGCCTTGCCCTCATCGACCAGGCGCTCAGCATGCTCGCGGTAAATCGCCAGGCGCTCAGACTGGTGATAGGGCGCGTACGGCCCGCCAACATCAGGACCCTCGTCCCAATCCAGGCCGATCCATCTGAGATCGTCCATCAGCTGAGGCTCGAAACGGGTCTCGCTGCGCTCGATGTCGGTGTCCTCAATGCGCAGCACCATGGTCCCGCCGTTTTGCCGCGCGAAAAGCCAGTTGAACAAAGCGGTACGTGCGTTGCCCACGTGAAGCTGGCCGGTGGGAGAGGGAGCAAAACGCACGCGCGCGGGAGGGTTCGGAGTCACAAAACGATGTTAGCAGAGTCAGATAGGGGCGCAGACAACGTCTGGTACCGTGGCGTCTCTACCTCCGCGGCGCCATATAAGTTCGCGTGATCCGGTCGTGCCAGCAGAGTTGATCTTCGTCGAGCATGCACCAGGCGTACCCCAGTCCGAGTGACGCTCCCGAAAGAACCGAGGCCAGAACACGCCAGCCGCGCAGCCGGCGGGGCGCCGGACTGCCGTCGAAACGCTGCAGCTCGAGTCGCGCCAGTCTGAGCCCCGGAGTCGAACTGCTGAATACCAGCAGCAGAGATTGATAGGCCGCCCACAGCAGCACAAGAAGCGGCGCCGCGAAGCCCGCCACTTTCCAGGGCGGCGGCATCTCTGCCGTAATTCTGAAGAAAATGTAGCCAAATCCCGCCAGCGCCGCCAGCACGAAAATCGCGTCGATGGCCACCGCCACGGCCCGGCGCGCCATGGGCGCGGTCTGTAGCGGGATCTCGAATCCCGGCCTGCGTTCGCTGGCTGGCGCCTCGTCAGGTTCGATCAGGATTCCCCCCAGTGCCGGAGGGGGAGGCGTCGACTCGGGCGCTTCCATGATGCGTGGACGATCCAGGACCGGCTCGGCCAGTTCATCGAGCGGACGCGGCGGGCTGTAGCTGGCAAAGTCGATGACCTTGGCTGTGGCTTCGGAGGTTATCGCCGGCAGAATTCGGGGAGGGGCTGGCGCTTCCGCCAGCCGGATGCGCGGGGCCGGCGCCGGCATGTCTGCCCCATCTCTCGCAGGCGAAACCTCTCCGGGGGTCTCCGTTGGACGGGCAGGAAAGTCCCATACTGGGTGGCTTTCGAACTTCAACTGCAGCGAGGGATAGCGCGGCTCGCGCGTCCGCCTTCGCGCCCGGTAGCGGCTCAGACGGGCGGCCACTTCCCGGCGCCAGGCGTCGCCATCAGCCGGCTCCTGCGGAACGCTCTCCAGGGCGACCGAGTCGGCCTCCCGCAATGCGTTCTCATGGGAGGGAAGTTTGGGAGAACTGTCTTCATGTGGCGACTCCTCCGTCGTCGGATCCTCAACGATGAACTTCGGCCTGCGCCCGGGAGCAGCCTGCTCCAGGCTGGCGGCGAATTGTTGTTCGCTGGCATCGTAGGCTTCCGGATCGATCAGTCTGGAGGATGGCTCTTCGTTGTCACCGCCGGATTCGCCGGGTTCAAATCTGGATCTCATGAGGAATAGAAGAGAGCCTGGAGCGCTCGCCGTGGCACTTGCTATTTTGCCTCTCAGGCTGGCGGCGTGCTAACGTCACCATACCCGCGCGGGAGAATCTCTCACTGCGGGTGCGTCCGCTTGCGATGACTTCCCGCACTCGATTCCTTATCACGGCGGCGTTTGTTTGTCATCTGCTACTCGCTCCTCCCATAGTTACCAGCCAGAGGCTTTTTGCTGCGCAAGCCGGCGGCGAGCCGGCGGGCGCGCAACAGGCTCTCCCCTCTGCGCCATCGGCCATCAGCGAACAGGACGTCACCATCATCGCCCATGACTCGCAGGAGAAAGACGGCCCTGTATACAAGCTGCGCGGCAAGGTGGAGATCCATTACAGCAGCTACGTCCTTTACGCCGATTCCATCGACTACGACTCGAGTACGGGAAGCGCCGTGGCCGATGGCAATGTAGTCCTGGATGGCGGCCCCGACGACGAGCATATCGAAGCCTCTCACGGCATCTACAACATCCGGCAGGAGACCGGGCGCTTTGAGCGCGTGAACGGGACCACGGGCCTTCGGCTGCGAGGGAGGCGCATGCTTCTGACCTCTGCCAACCCGTTTGCTTTCACCGGCAAGGTGGCGGAGAAGACCGGTCCCGGGCACTATGTCGTGTACGACGGAACCATTACCACCTGCGAACTGCCGCGCCCCAAGTGGGAATTCAACGCTCACAAAGTTTCGGTGGAAGTGGGGGGCAACGCCACCATCTACCGCAGCACATTTCGCATCCAGGGCGTTCCGGTTTTCTACTTTCCCTTCGCCGCCTATCCGGTGGAGCGGCGTCCGCGGCAGAGTGGAATTCTGATTCCCAACGTGGGGCGGTCCTCGATCAAGGGCACCATCCTGGGCGACTCCGTTTTCTGGGCCATCAACCGCACTCTGGATGTGACCGCCGGAGCCGAGTATTTCACCCGCCGGGGATGGGCGCCACAAGCCGAGTTTCGCGCCCGGCCCAGCGAGGATTCCTACGTCGATGTGAACTATTTCGGCGTCTTTGACCGTGGCGTCGGAACACCTCCCGTCAACCAGGGTGGGCACGAAGTGAAGCTGAACGCGGAGGACACCTTCGGGCATTTTCGCGGCGTGGCCAGCATCGACTACCTGAGTTCCTTCGTTTTCCGGCTCGCTTTCAACGACGTGTTCAGCCAGGCCGTCAACTCGGAGGTCAAGTCGGAGGCCTTCCTTTCCAATGCAACCCAGGGCTTTTTCTACAATGCTTCCATGCAGCGCTACCAGAACTTCGAAAGCACCACTCCGGATGATGTGGTGAGAATCCTCCACGCCCCCAGCCTCGAGTCGTCGAGCGTCGACCGGCGACTCGGGCGGTCCCCTTTCTATTGGTCCTATGATGTTGCTCTTGAAGGGCTCGCGCGCCGCGAATGCACCAATGTGGACCAGAGCGTGCCGCGCTGCACGCAGGTCTTTTCCACCGCCCCGCTGGTTGGACGTTTTGATCTGCGGCCCTCACTGTCGTTGCCCCTGCTGGTTTCCGGCTGGTCGATCCGCCCGGAGCTATCTCTGAGGAACACGTTCTACACCCAACAACTCGTGCCGAGCGGCACAGGAGTCGGCACGTCCCGCAGCAGTCTGATCGACCGCAAGGCGCTGGAGGGATCGGTGGAAGTCCAGCCGCCTGCATTGGAGCGAATATTTGACCGCGAATTTCTCGGACGCAAATGGAAGCACGTGATCGAACCTCGCGCCATCTATCGCTACGTGACCGGCGTAGACAACTTCTCTCGCATCCTGCGTTTCGACGAGCGCGACATCCTGAGCAACACCAATGAAGTTGAATACGGGTTAGTGAACCGTATTTACGCCAAGCGTGCGTCGAAGGAAGCCGAGGACTGCGAGGGGACTGGCATGGCGTCCCTGGTCGTGGGCAGGCCCCCAGTCGCCAGCCGGATTCCCTGGGAGCGGTCGCCCGAGCCCGGCCAGACGCCCTGCCAGCCTGGCCCCGAGGTGCGCGAGGTCTTCACCTGGGAATTGGCGCAGAAATATTTTCTCGATCCCACTTTTGGCGGCGCGCTGGTGGACGGCCAGAGGAACGTTTTCACCACCACCGCGGATTTCACCGGCATCGCCTTCCTTACCGACGCTCGCCGCCACTCGCCTCTGATTTCGCGGCTGCGTTTTCAGCCCACCAGCCGCACCGAGGCCGAATGGGACATCGATTACGATTTCAAGAAGGGCCGCATCAATGCCAGCACAGCCTTCGTAAACTATCGCTTCGGAGAGTTCACCATCGGCGGAGGCGACGCTTACCTGCAGGCGCCCAGCGCTACTCCGCCATCGGGCTCCGCCGGAGCCCAGGCCTTCAACCAGTTCCGGCTGCTCTTCGGCTATGGACAGCCCAACAAGCGTGGATTCAGCGGGGCCACCAACCTCGGCTTCGATGCCAACCTGGGGTTCCTGCAGTATTCTGCGGTACAACTGGCCTACAACTGGGATTGCTGCGGCGTGAGCGTCGAGTACCGGCGTTTCGCCCTGGGCGCAGTCCGTAACGAAAATCAGTTCCGATTCAACTTCGCCCTTGCCAACGTAGGCTCGTTCGGGAACCTGCGCCGCCAGGAGAAGCTCTTCTAAGCCTTCTCCTCGGGCGCAACTTCTGCATAGATTCGCCCGGGCGGCGGAAAACCACTAGAATATCGCTCATGACGGAAGCTCCGAATCTAGCGGCCAAACGTGGCTTGCTGGACCAGCATCTGCGTCAGCTGGGGCGCACCCTGGTGGCCTATTCCGGAGGAGTAGACTCCGCCTTCCTCGCCTGGGCGGCGCATGAGGTTCTAGGTGAAGACATGCTGGCCGTGATCGCCGACTCTGCCAGCCTGGCGCGCGCGCATCTGGCCGATGCCACCGCCTTCGCTCAGGAGCAGGGTATCCCTCTGGAAACCGTCACCACCGGCGAACTTGAACGGCCGGAGTACGTGCGGAATGATGGCTCCCGCTGCTTCCACTGCAAGGATGAGCTGTTCACCGTCATGGAAAGCTTCAGGAGCGAGCGGCGCTTTGATTCCATCGCCTATGGCGTCAATGTAGACGACCAGGGCGACTTTCGTCCAGGTCAGATGGCTGCCGAACAGCATCATGTGGCTGCGCCTTTGCGCGACGCCGGCCTGACCAAGCAGGAAATTCGCGAACTCGCCCGCGCCGCCGGCCTCAGGGTGTGGGACAAGCCGGCATCTGCCTGCCTCTCCTCAAGAATCGAGTACGGACGCGAGGTTACGCGGGAAGCTCTGCTGGCAGTGGAGAAGGGCGAGGACGCTTTGCGTGCGCTCGGCTTCCGCCAGTTCCGGGTGCGGCACCACGGTGAAATCGCGCGCATTGAGATTGCCCGCGAAGAAATGGGCCGCGCATTGACGCCGGAGATGGCCTCCGAGTTCACCCATATTTTCAAGAGGTTGGGATTCAAGTTTGTGACCCTCGATCTGGAAGGTTTCCGCTCCGGTTCGATGAATGCTCTGCTCACTCCCGAGGCTTTGACACGCGGAAGCTGACCGCCCTTGGTCTCGAATTCAGGGACGCAATCCAGAAACGAAAACGAATCAGATAAAGCTCGACAATCTTCATTCGTGTCCTCCGTGGTCATGAACGTGAGACCCTCACCGTCGGCCTGGCCCTCTCTACCGTGTGAGATAATAAGCAGTTAGGGCATGATGAGAGGCTTTGGAGTGCCGTTGCTGCGGCGTGCCGCACTGTTGCTTCTTCTGGTCTGTCTGGGCTGCTCCGCTCAGTCGGCGCCTCCCGAGGTCGCCAGGCGGATCGAGCAGCAGGTGCGCACTTTCTACAGCGTTCCGGCCATCGTCAACATCGTGCTCGGTCCGCTCAAGCCCAGCGAGTTCCCCAACTATGACGCGCTGACGATTACCCTGGACGGCGGGGAGAAGAAACAGAATTACGAGTTCCTGCTGTCCAAAGACGGCAAGACCCTGATCCGCATGACCAAGCTCGATCTCACCCGGGACGCCTTTGCCGAGACCATGAAGAAAATTGACGTCAGCGGACGCCCGGTGCGCGGCAACAGCAAGGCCAGGGTGGTGGCCGTCAACTATGACGACTTCGAGTGCCCTTACTGCTCGCACATGCACCAGACCTTGTTTCCGCAATTGCTCAAGGAATACGGCGATCGCGTGGCCTTCGTCTACAAGGACTTTCCCTTGGCGGAAATCCATCCCTGGGCAACTCGCGCCGCGGTGAACGCGAACTGCCTGGCGGCGCAAAGCGCAGACGCTTATTGGGACTTCGCCGACTACATTCACGCCAACCAGAAGGAAATCAGCTCGGAAAAGACTCTCGAGAGCCAATCTGTGGCTCTCGACCGCATCACCGCCACTCAGGGGCAGAAGCGCAATCTGGATGTCGCCCGGCTTCAGGCCTGCGTCAAAGCCCAGCAGAGCGCCGCCGTCAAGGCTTCGGTGAAGGAAGGCGAGGCCCTGGGTGTGGAAGCGACTCCTACCATGTTCGTGAACGGCGAAAAAGTGGACGGAGCCCTGCCCATCGGCGAGCTGCGCGCGATCTTCGATCGCGCCCTGGTGCAGGCAGGTGAAACGGCGCCGGCGCATCCCGCCTCGGCTCCCGCCCCCGCTCCATCCCCGGCCAGAGGATCTCCCGCCACAGGCAAGTAACCCTATACGTGCATGGCTGCCACATCACCACGCTCCCGGCCCATGCGGAGGATTTGATTTGAAAACACGCCACCCTGCAGTTACCACCCGGGGTTCTCGCGCCGGGGCTGCCTTCCTCGCCGGCTTGCTGCTGATTCTCGCGTCGGCTTGCGCTTCCAAACGCAGCGAGGACGTAGCCGCCACCGTGGATGGACGCAAGATCTACAAGGCCGACGTGGAAAAGTACTACCAGAACCAGACCTCGGGCTCCGACCAGCAGCCTTCAGGCGAGCAGGCCACCAGCCTGCGTCTGAGCATCCTGCGCGAACTGGTGGACAACGAAATCCTGATGCGCCGCGCGGAGAAGCTCGGCCTTCTCGCCACCGACGAGGAAGTGGAAGGCAAGCTGAACGAACTCAAGTCGCCCTATACCAAGGAGCAGTTTGACGCCCGCCTGAAGGAGAAGAAGATCACGCTCGAGGATTTCAAACGCGATCTGCGTCGTTCGTTGACGGTCGACAAGGTCCTCAACAAGGAAATCACCTCCAAGATCAACGTGTCCGACCAGGACATCACCAACTACTACAATGCCCACAAGGCGGAGTTCAATCTGATCGAGCCGCGGTATCACCTGGCGCGGATTCTGGTGACCGCCATACCCAATCCCCAGGTTCACAATCTAAAGAACGACAAGGCCCAGAACGAGGCCGACGCGCGCAAGAAGATTCAGACCATCATGAATCGCCTGGACAGCGGTGAAGACTTCGGCACGCTGGCCATGAGCTACTCCGAAGATCCGGAAACCTCGGACAGCGGCGGAGATCTCGGTTTTGCCCCGGAGTCTTCCTTGCGTAACACCGATCCCGGCACTCGCGACGCGGTGGGCAAACTCAAGCCCGGTCAGTACAGTGCGATCATCCCCCTGACCAATCCCATGAATAATCAGGTCGCCGGCTTTCAGGTGGTAAAGCTGGTTTCCAAAGAGCCGGCGGGACAGCGCGAACTGGCCGATCCTCGAGTGCAGCAGAACATTCGCAGCCAGTTACGCGACCGGCGGGAGCAATTGCTCAAGGCGGCTTATTACGAAGTCCTGCGCGACCAGGCAAAAGTGGAAAACTTTTATGCGCAGAAGGTGCTCGGCGCAGACGGCGTCGTCCAATAGATCTGCAGACACGGAACTCCGGCCCTGCCCTACTCCACCACCGCAAGCACATCGCCTGCGTTGACCGCGGCGCCCTCGGCCACCGCCAGCGTGCGCACCGTCCCCTTCTTGGGAGACCTTATTTCGTTCTGCATCTTCATGGCTTCCACCACGACCACGCCCTGGCCGGCTTCCACCTCTGCGTCCTGGGCCACCAGAAAGCGGATCACCTTCCCCGGCATGGGGGCGAGCAGGTGTCTGGCGCCGCTGTCCGCGCCGCTCCGGCGCCTGCGCTCGGGAAACGACCGTGGATCCCGGACCTCGGCGGCA
>CAYOZX010000063.1:0-9053 GCA_964408515.1 uncultured Acidobacteriaceae bacterium
CACATTGCGCGTGAGAAACCATTTGAACGCTTCTTTGAAGGCATCGCCCTTGCGCCCGGTGAGGAGTTTGTCTTTCGGAACTAGCTTGGAGAGCAAGCCGCGCAGGGGCAATTCAGTGTTGCCCTTGGCGGCGAAGGTTGTTCTCCTGCATCCGAAGCGGGGTAACTGGTACCGTACCTCCATATGAACACTCACCAGATAAGATCAGATTCCTCATTCGCCCTCGCCGCGCTAAGCGCTCGGACCAACACCGCGAGCTAAAGCTCGCTGCGCGGACGGGGGGCGTCCGCGCCACACCCTCACCCGATCGTCTGCACCTCCACACTCAACACCGCCGGCAAATCGCGCACGATCGGATTCCAGCTATCTCCCGCATCGGCCGAGGCGTACACCTGTCCGCCGGTCGTGCCGAAGTAAATTCCACATTTGTCCAGAGTGTCCACCGCCATGGCGTCGCGCAGGACGTTTACGTAGCAGTCTTTCTGCGGCAGGCCTTTGGTCAGCGGTTCCCACTCGTTGCCTCCGGTGCGGCTGCGATACACGCGCAGCCTGCCTTCGTGCACGAAGTGTTCGCCGTCACTCTTGATGGGGACGACGTAAATCGTCTCCGGCTCATGCGCGTGCACATCGATGGCGAAGCCGAAGTCGGTGGGCAGGTTGCCGCTGATTTCTTTCCAGTTGTCGCCGGCATCGTCGGAGCGCATGACGTCCCAGTGCTTCTGCATAAAGAGCGTTCCCGGGCGCTTGGGGTTCATGGCGATGTGATGCACGCAGTGGCCGATCTCGGCGCTTGGGTCGGGGATGTATTCCGAGCGCAGTCCGCGGTTGATTGGTTTCCAGCTTTTGCCGCCATCGTCGGTGCGGAAGGCGCCGGCGGCGGAGATCGCAATCCACATGCGCTGCGCGTTGCTGGGGTCAAGAATGATGGTGTGCAGGCACATGCCGCCCGCGCCCGGCTGCCACTTGGGGCCAGTGCCGTGTCCGCGCAGGCCGGGGAGCTCGTGCCAGTTCTCTCCCCCGTCGGTGGAGCGGAAGATGGCGGCGTCTTCCACCCCGGCGAAAACCGTGTCGGGATCGGTGAGTGATGGCTCCAGGTGCCAGACGCGCTTGAACTCCCAGGGGTGCTGTGTGCCGTCGTACCACTGGTGGGTGGTGAGGGGCTTGGCGGCCGCATCATAGGAAAACTTGTTGCTCGCGGACTTGGGCGGTCCCGGAGGCGGCTCCTGTCCGGCAGGTGTTCCGGGTTGATGCCAGGTCTTGCCGCCGTCGTCGGAACGCTGGATGATCTGCCCGAACCAGCCGCTGGTCTGCGACGCATAGATGCGCTTGGGATCCGCCGCTGAGCCTTTGAGATGGTACATCTCCCAGCCGGCGAAATGCGGCCCGGAGACGTCCCATTTATCGCGCTTGCCATCGGATGCAAGAATGAATGCACCTTTGCGGGTACCGACTAAGACTCTTACCTTGCTCATCCTCGTCTCCTCAAGACTGTTGTTTTCCCACTTGCGGCCGGGACAGCACTGATTTTCAGACCGCAACCATGCGGTACGTCACGGAAATAGCCGGACAAGGCGCACACGCGCTGCTCCAAGTTGGTCAGAGCGGAATCCCCGCCTCTCAACGATGTTGAGGGCGGGGTCCCGCTGTTTTTCAGATACGGCCCTACGCCGCTTTCGCCGGCTTAGAGCGCATCTGTTTCATGAACTCGCGCATGGCTGCGATGTGACCGGGTGAGCGGCTCTCGATCCAGGTCTCATAGCGCCTTGCGGCCTTCTCCAGGTTGGCCAGATACCCCTTGTAAGCCCATTTCTCACGTGTCTGCGGGACAACGGGCTTGACGAGCTCCCAGACTCCAAAAAACTCGCCACTGGTCTCGAAGAAGAGGTCCTCGTGGAGCAGACCGTAGTTGAGCAGGGCGCAGGCCTGTTCCCAGTAGCTGAGCACCATGCCAGCAAACTGGCTACCTTCCGTACCCGGTGCTGCGATCCGCATCGCATCATCGATTGTTTCCACGTGGTAGTTCTTGAAGAACCAGTCGCGTCCCTGGCGCAAGCGCGCTTCGCGGCGCTGCTCATAGACTTGCAGATGAAGTTGTGCCTGTTCGTATGTCGGTTTGTTTTCCATGCCGATATGTCTCCCTTTCCTTGAGAATTGATTACCACCTATGGCATTCACTGGCGTTTACCCTCGAGGGGTCCACGAACCCTTCGCGGGAATCAGCCAGTGCCTTTGGTCAGCTTTTCAAACCGGCGCCTTACCACCGACTGCACCAGGTGTGCGCAGCATAGCGGTCCTACGCATACACTATAGTCGAATGGACTGGGTCGCAATCGACACCCTGGGAAGAAATTTTTCCGTGGCCACCCCCTATTTCCCCATTTCTTAAAGACGAGACTCAGGAGAAAAGGGTATGTCTGCCAGAGGCTGTGCAAATCGGCCATGCGGGCCCATTCGAACCGCTGGACAACTCATCCCTGAACGGGCTCGGGTCAGGTCGAGAGTGTAGGCCAGCGAGCCCTATTTCCTGCCCAGTCTGGCGGCCAGTGCCTTCAGCATCGTCTGGGTCTCTTCACTCCACCAGGCCTCCGTAACGTCCTTGACTTCGCGGTCGAGATCCAGTTCAAAGAGAGCGGCTAAGTCGGCCCGGGCGCGGCGTCGGGTGGCGGCCATGGCCTGGGGTGGCAGCGCTAACATGGACTGACACCACTCCACCGCGCGGTCCACTACGTTCTCGAGCGGGACGAGTTCATCCACCAGGCCAAGCCGGGCTGCTTCGGCCGCGGTGATCACCAGGCCGCCAGCGCTCAACCTCTCGGCGGTGCGGGCGCCTAACTGGCGCTGCATTGCCGAAAGAATCACAGGCGGCAAGGGAATCCCGACCTGCACTTCGTTGAAGCCCATTTTCCAGTCACCCTCCGCCATCACCCTCCAGTCGCAGAAAAGCGCCAGAACCGTTCCTCCCGCGGGGCCGTGGCCATTGATGGCGGCCGCTACCGGGATGGGCGAGCAGGCCAGGGCGCGCATCGCGGCATACAGATTGCGCCAGAGCTCGGCAATGGCGGGTCGCTCCAGTGTAAGCAACAGTGGCACATCCAGGCCGGCACAGAATCTGCCGGGCGCGCCGGAAAGCACAAGGGCCCGGATGCCCTCGCGCGGAGCACGCTCGACGCTGCTTCCCAGCGCCACCAGCAGTTCGGAAGATAGTGCATTGGCCGGGGGACGATTGAGCCGTATTTCACGGACTGCACCGTGGTCAGTCTGGATGATCATAGCGATCGCCTCTTTTACAGGCTCCTACCCTCTCTGCCGGCGCCCGAACCGCGAGGGACACAGGGCACGCGAGGCCTTCAACTCAGCAACTGCAATACCCGGATAATTCCCTGCTGAAATGCTTCCGGCGGCGTGATCAGGCTCACGACGAGAAACCCATCGCTCGGGAAATCGTAAAAATGACCGGGGTGAACCAACACCGATGCCTTCTGCAGCATATCAACCGCCAGGTCCTCATCGGACTGGGTAGCGGGTACGCGCAGCACGGCGTACCATCCTCCCTCGACTTCCAGCCGCCGGCAGGTCTTATGGCGCGCGATCTGCACGTCGAGCTGGGAGAGGTTGTGGCGGATTCGCTCCAGAAGCGCGGGTTGAATCTTGTGGCGCTGGTCGAGGAGCACTGGAGCCGCCAGCTGCACTGGCGCATTCACAGAGAGGTAAGTGTCGGCGATGATCTCCAGTCGCTCAATCGCTGCGCCCGCCAGCTCAGCCGGCCCACTGCACACGATCCAGGCCAGCTTCATCTGCGGCAAGGCAGAGATCTTGGAAAGCCCGCTTAGGGTAAAGGTCAGAACCTCCTGACTGGAGACGAAGCTCGATCGCGGTATTCCTTGATGGCAGTAGTCGAGGAAGACTTCATCGACGATCAGGGCAGTCTTCTTGTGGTCACGGCAGAAGGTGTTCAACAGGTGTTGCTCGACGCTGCTGGCATACGATCCGGTGGGATTGTTCGGATGCACCACCACAACCGCCCTGGTGCGAGGAGTGGCCGCGCGGTAGAGCGAGGGGAAATCGATCTGCCAGCCGTGATCGTAGAGCAGCGGGTAGGGAACCAGCCGGACATCCTGGAGATCCGCGAGGAACTCAAACAACGGATAGCTGGGCCTGGGAACGAGAATCTCATCATCCGGATCGCACAGCAACCGGAGAACATAGGAATAGCCTTCGCTGGTGCTGGTGGTCAGGAAAATGGCGTCGGGATTGACCTCCAGCACGCTGGGCTTGCCGCGATAGTACTCCGCCACCGCTTTGCGTGCGCCGAGCAGGCCCTTGGGCTGGGGATCGTAGTCGAGCGCTTCGGCACTGGAGAGAGCATTGAGCACGGCGGCGACATCGAAGTCCAGGCCGATACGCGTGGGATTCGAAACCGTCAGGTCGAGGATTTCCCTGCCTACGGCGCGGAGATCGCGCTGGGCTGCAGCCAATCGATTGGGGGTCAGCTTCCAGCCGGTGCGAAGGGAAAACATGCGGCAACCATGATACGCAGTAGGAGGCGCCGGGTTCGATGGGACTGAGCCCCAGCGACTGTTGTCACGGCAAAATGGGTCACTTTTTGAAGACGGCGTCCAGCGCGGCCTGGGCGATGGCCTCGTCGATCTCGGACTTTGCCCCGCTGGCAGCTATGCCGCCGATGGTCTGACCATCCACCTGGATAGGCAGGCCGCCGCGGTTGGGAAAGAAGTCGGGAAAGGCCAGGACGTCAACGTTGCCCTTCTTCAATGCCTCCGCGCCCTCGCCCGACGGACTGCGGTAGAAAGCAGAGTGGCGCGCCTTCTTCTGCGCGAATTGGATGGTGTTGAGAGAAGCCTTGTCCGCCTTTTCCAGAAACAACAAATTGCCGCTCTCGTCCACCACGCAGATAGTGACTTCAACATTCAGCCTTTTCGCCTCGGTCTCCGCGGCAGCTACCATAGCTTTGATGGTGGCCAGATCAAGCTGCTTGCGGCTGGGAAGATCGACCGCAGATGCCGTGGACGCGACGGCAAACAAAGCAAGCACTGAAAGCAGTAGTCTTGACATGGGAAGGAATGCTATCAAGGGCATGGCCGGATTTCCACCGAGTCGCCTCAGACGGCTTGTCTGGCCTCAACACATGAGATTTCGCGCGGACAGGAGTGTCCGCGCCACACCGGGCTGTTAAGATCGCAATAGCTCCCATCTCAGGGCAGTGGCTGGAGGTTAGCCGTGCTGACCGAACTCCTCTCTCGCTGGCCTTTGTTCCAGCAGATCAAAACGGGCGCCGACGGCACCGGGCCTGAGGCAATGTCTGACCGGACGCGCACTCTGCAAACCAAGCATGCGGCCGCGGAAGTCACCCGGTCGATCTGCCCCTATTGCGGTGTGGGCTGCGGACAACTGGTTTTTCACAAGAAGGGCCAGCTGATTTCCATTGAGGGCGATCCCGAGTCGCCGATTTCGCGCGGCCGTCTGTGCCCGAAGGGCGCTGACACCTTCGAGCTGCACACCCATCCCGGGCGACTGACCAAAGTGAAATACCGGCCGCCGTATTCGCGCCACTGGCAGGAGCTCGACCTCGAGACCGCAATGGAGATGGTGGCGGATCGAGTATGGCAGAGCCGTGAGCGCACCTTCCAGGAAGCGCGGGATGGCCAGGCGCTGATGCAGACTACGGCCGTCGCCCACCTGGGTGGCGCTACCCTCGACATCGAAGAGAACTACCTGATCAAGAAGCTGTTCACCGGCGGACTTGGCATGGTGTGCCTGAGCAATCAGGCGCGAATATGACATAGCTCGACCGTGCCCGGTCTGGGCACTTCCTTTGGGCGCGGAGGCGCCACTACCTCGCAACAGGATCTCGCCAACGCCGATGCGATCCTGATTATGGGATCGTCCATGGCAGAAAACCATCCTGTGGGCTTCCAGTGGGTAATGGAGGCCCGAGAGCGCGGAGCCAAGGTGATCCATGTTGATCCGCGGTTCACGCGCACCTCGGCGATGGCGGACATCTGGGTGCCGCTGCGCGCGGGCAGCGACATCGTCTTTCTGGGCAGACTGATCAACTACGCTCTGGAGCACGGAAGGGATTTCAGGGAATACGTAGTCCATTACACCAACGCCGCCGCACTGTTGCGCGACGACTTCCGCGATACGGAGGATTTAGATGGCCTGTTTTCGGGCTGGAACCCGGAAACAAAGCAATACGATCCCGAGAGCTGGCTTTATCGCGGCGCTCCGGACGGGGCCAGCTCCGAGTCCGATCCTTCACTTCAGCACCCCCGGTGCGTCTTCCAGGTATTGAGGCGCCACTTCTCGCGCTATACGCCGGAGCGGGTGGAGCGTTCTTGCGGTGTTCCGCAAGCCACATTCATGAAAGCCGCCGAGGCGTTCATTGCGGCGTCGGGCCCGGAAAAGACAGGAGCGATTTGCTACGCGGTAGGCTGGACACAGCACTCGAAAGGAGTGCAGATCATTCGGGCCGCGGCCATCCTGCAGTTGCTCCTGGGAAATGTTGGACGGCCAGGCGGCGGAATTCTGGCTCTGCGGGGACATGCTTCGATTCAGGGATCGACCGACATTCCCACGCTTTATGACATGCTGCCAGGTTATCTACCCATGCCTTTCTTTGGGAACGATTCGCACGCCTTGAAGAGCTACATCGGCAAACATGCGGCCCGCGCCGGGCTCTGGGCGAACCTGGATTCATACATCATTAGCCTCTTGAAAGCCTGGTACGGGGAGGGCGCGAGTGCCGCCAATGATTTTGGTTTCGACTGGCTGCCCAGAGTCACCGGCGACCATTCTCACTTCGGTTACTGGTACGACATGCTGGATGGCAAAGTGGAAGGCCTCTTCGTCATGGGTCAAAACCCGGCGGTGGGCGCACCCAACGGACGGCTTCAGCGCCTGGGTCTGGCGAGACTGAAATGGCTGGTCGTGCGCGACATGGTGGAGACGGAGACGGCATCATTTTGGAAAGATTCACCGGAAGTTGTCGCGGGCGAGCTTCAACCCGAAGAAATTGGCACCGAGGTCTTCCTGTTCCCCGCCGCGGGCAGCGCGGAAAAGGCTGGAACCTTCACCAACACCCAGCGTCTCCTGCAATATCGTAAGAAGGCGGTGGAACCTCCCGGAGATGCGCGCAGCGAAACCTGGTTTCTCTATCATCTTGGCCGCCGACTCAAGGAGAAGGCGCGCCACGATCGCCGGCCCCGCAATGCCGGACTCAATGCGCTTACCTGGAGTTATAGTGTGCAGGGCGAACGGGCGGAACCCGCGGCTGAAAGCGTTCTGCAGGAGATCAATGGGCAGCGGACATCGGACGCTCTGCAGCTGCAGGGCTACAAAGACCTCAAAAACGATGGATCCACAGCCTGCGGCTGCTGGATTTACTCGGGTGTCTTCCCCCATGCCGACGACAACCGGGCCAACGGGCGACAACCCAAGGGATATCTCGGACACGGCTGGGGCTTCGCCTGGCCCAATGACTGCAGAATCCTGTACAACCGAGCGTCAGCGCGGCCTGATGGAAAGCCCTGGAGCGAGCGCAAGAAGCTGGTGTGGTGGGATGAGGAGAAAAAGGAGTGGACGGGCCTCGACACCCCGGACTTTCCCAAGTTTACGCCGCCCTTTGCCCCGGACAACCTGGCGGGAGGTCAGGGCGTAGAAGCCCTGGGCGGCGCGCGTCCCTTCATACTCCATCCGGACGGTGTGGGCTGGCTCTATGTGCCTGCGGGGTTGAAGGACGGCCCGTTGCCCACCCACTATGAACCGTTCGAGTCGCTATTCCGCAACCCACTGTACGGGCAGGAGAACGACCCTTCCGCGCACAAGAAAGAGCGCCAGGAGAATCCCTACGCGGACTCGCCCGGGGATTCCGCATATCCTTTTATCCTGACTACCTACCGCCTGACGGAGCATCATACGGCGGGCGGTATGACTCGGACGCTGTCCCACTTGGCCGAGCTGCAGCCAGAGCTGTTCGCGGAGGTATCTCCGGAGCTGGCCGCCGATGTAGGGCTGGAACATGGCGGGTGGGCCACTGTGTCGACTCCGCGCGCCACGGTCCAGGCCCGGGTCTTGATCACCCGCAGAATGCGTCCGCTCTGGATTGAAGGACGCCGGGTGCATCAGGTGGGACTGCCTTATCACTGGGGCTATCGGGGACTGGTGAAAGGCGACGTGGTAAACGATCTGCTGCCGATCAGCGAGGAACCGAACGTGCGGATCATGGAGGCCAAGGCCCTGGTGTGTGGATTGAGGCCTGGCCAACAGAAATCAGGGACTGACCACGGCGGACAGTGAGAAATCGAGAGCCCAGGGTTTCATCACCGAAAAAACAGATGGTCACGCACAGTTCCGTGGCCACCAGGGAAAATGCATGCCCATCACCGCATTTCTGACTGACTCCACGCTTTGCATCGGCTGTAAGGCCTGTGAAGTCGCCTGCAAAGAGTGGAACGGCATCGCCGGGGACGGTTTGAACTGGAGCGGCTTTTCTTATGACAACACAGGCTCCCTGGGGCATTCGACCTGGCGGCATGTGAAGTTCGTCGAGCATGCGCCCGAGCCAGGTTTTGGAGGCAATGCCCCGGAGCTGAATTCGTGGGGATTTTCTTCTGATGTGTGCAAACACTGTGAAAAGGCCGGATGTCTCGAGGCTTGTCCCACGGGTTCGATCGTGCGCACCGAGTTCGGCGGCGTTTACATCCAGCCGGACATCTGCAACGGATGTGGATATTGTGTGGTGTCTTGTCCGTTCGGTGTCGTCCAGCGGGATGACGGCGACGGGCGGGCTTTCAAGTGTACCTTCTGCTACGACCGCCAGAAGGCCGGCTTGGTCCCCGCCTGCGCCAAGGCTTGTCCGACGGAATCCATTCAGTTTGGCGAGCTAGAGGATCTGCGTCGGAAGGCTCAGGAGCGCCTGCAGGTTCTGGAACAGCGCGGGATGCGCGACGCCGTTCTTTACAATGCAGGCGGCACCAGCGTTGGAAGCACCCACGCGATGTTCATCGTGCGCGGGGACCCGCGCAGCTACAATCTGC
>CAYOZX010000063.1:9153-12053 GCA_964408515.1 uncultured Acidobacteriaceae bacterium
GGAAGCACCCACGCGATGTTCATCGTGCGCGGGGACCCGCGCAGCTACAATCTGCCGCCTAACCCTGAGATCCCCACCGTTCACCTGAGAAAGGCGTGGAGATCGTCGGCCCTGGCGGCAGGATTGCTGCTGGCTGGGAGCCTGGCAGCGTTCCTGTTTGAGCGGCGGCGATGATTTTCGAATGATCGACGAACAGCGCTTGTCACAACTGCGCAGAGAAGGTGAAGCGCGCGGCCTGGTGTCCGGCCACGGCCTACGGCCCGCGGGCGCGCCCTTTCCTGTCGCATCGGAGGAGACCGGCTACTACGGCATTCCGCTTCTCAAGGAGCCTTCGTGGACGTGGGAAATCCCTCTATACTTCTTCGCCGGCGGGGCGGCTGGAGCGGCCGCGGTCGTAGGCGCAATCGCCGACTACACCGGAGCGGACAGGAAGCTGGTTCGGGACGCCCGCTGGATCGCGGCAGCCGGCGCCGTGGTCTCTCCCGCGCTGCTGATTTCCGATCTCGGACGCCCGGAGCGCTTTCTCCACATGCTGCGGGTGTTCAAGATTCAAAGTCCGATGTCGGTAGGAGCCTGGACCCTTCTGGGCTTTACCGGCGGAGCTGCAGCAGCGGCCTGCGCCGAGGTTCTGCGGGACCGTTACGGGCGTTCGATGCCGGTCCGCATTCTGGAAAATGCCGGTCAGGCCGTGTCCTTGGCCTTCGGTCTTCCCTTCTCCAACTACACCGGGGTTTTGATCGGCGCAACCGCCATTCCTGTGTGGAACCAGAATGCGGATATCCTGCCCCTTCACTTCGGGGCGTCCGGAGTGAACACGGCGATTGGATTGCTGGAGTTGATGGGTCATGACAAGAGCCGGGCTTTAAACGCGCTCAGCCTGGGCGCGGCGGCGATCGAATGCTGGGTGGATTGGCGGATCGAACGCAGCAGCCAAGCCGTATTTGAGCCGCTGCGGCTAGGACAGAGTGGCGCGCTGGCGCGAGTCGGGGGAGCGCTCTCCGGCCCTTTGCCGGTGGCGCTGCGATTGCTAAGTCTGGTCGGCGGCAAAAGCCGGTCTCGCCGCTTGCGGCGACTGGCCAGTGTTTCAGCTATTGCCGGGTCCTTGCTCACCCGCATTGCCTGGATGCAGGCGGGCCACGCCTCTGCCAAGGACTGGCGCCAGGCGCTGCGTTAGGTCTTCTTCGCGTTTTACGGCTGCCTGGCGGCTACAAGTGACACTCCTGAAGATCTGAGCCTTGAACCATGCGCGATTGTCGCCGGGCGTATACTGTCGGGTTTCGCCCCCATGCCGAAGAAAATCCATTACGAACTTCGCTTGGCCAAGCGCATGTCTCGCCTGGGTACGGAGACGGCGTTTGAGGTGCTGAGCAAGGCCCGAGCTCTGGAGCGCAAGGGGAAGGAAATCATTCACCTGGAGATCGGCGAGCCCGATTTCGACACGCCCAAAAACGTCGTCGAAGCAGGGGTTGACGCCCTGCGCCAGGGTTGGACCCACTACGGTCCCTCAGCCGGTCTGCCGGAATTGAAACAGGCGATCGCCGAGGACGTGTCCCAGTCGCGCGGAGTCAAGGTCACGGCCGAGGAAGTGGTGGTCGTACCCGGCGGTAAACCTATTATTTTCTTCTCGATACTGGCCTTAGCCGATGTAGGAGATGAAATCATCTATCCCAACCCTGGCTTCCCTATTTACGAATCCATGATTCGCTATGCCGGGGCCAAGGCGGTTCCCCTGCGCCTGCGGGAAGAACGCGATTTTGGCTTCGATGTGGATGAGCTGGCTTCGCTCCTCACCGACCGTACCCGTTTGATCATCCTGAACTCACCCCAGAACCCAACCGGCGGAGTGCTTTCGCAGCAGGATATTCACGACATCGCGCAGGTCATCGGCGATCGCAATGTCGTGGTCCTGTCGGACGAGATCTATAGCCGTCTGATCTTTGACGGGGATCATTCTTCCATTCTGTCGGTGCCTGGATTTCAGCAGCGCACGATCTTGCTCGACGGCTTCTCCAAGACCTACGCCATGACCGGCTGGCGCCTCGGTTATGGCGTCATGCGGACCGACTTGGCGGCACACTTGACCCGGCTGATGACCAACTCGAATTCCTGCACCGCCAGCTTCACTCAAGTTGCAGGCATTGAGGCGCTGCGTGGCGATCAGAGTTCCGTGGACCGGATGCGCGCGGAATTCCGCCGGCGACGGGACGTCTTTGTCACTGGGTTAAACCGGATTGTGGGATTTTCCTGTCGCATGCCCAAGGGCGCTTTTTATGTCTTTCCCAACACTGCGCGCACCGGATGGGAATCCAAGAAGCTGGCCGATGTGCTCCTGACCGAGGCCGGGGTCGCTTGTCTCTCGGGGACCTCCTTCGGAGAGTTCGGCGAGGGGTATCTGCGCTTCAGCGTTGCCAACTCGCTGGAAAACCTCACCAAGGCGCTCGAACGGATCGAGAAGTGGACGGCCAAGCATCTATGAACAGGAAGCGTCCCAGTAAACCGCCGCGCAGCGGACGGCCGCACATGCCGGGTTATGGCCTGCCGGAAACCATGAAAGGGCTGCTTCCCTGGAAGTGGGCGGAGCAAAGGCTGAGGAAGAGCCACAACTACTGGATCACGACGGTCAAGCCCAGCGGCGAACCGCACACCATGGTGGTGTGGGGCCTGTGGATGGACGGGGCGCTGCTGTTCAGCACCGGCAGCAAGTCACGTAAGGCTCGCAATCTGGCCAGCAACAGGAACTGCGTGATTTGCACGGAGGACGCCAGCGAGGCGGTGATCGTGGAAGGCGTAGCGGAGATTGCGGATGTCGCGGCGCGCCGCCGCTTCCTCAAGCTCTACGATCCTAAGTATCACTTTGACATGGGAGGAATGGAGAAAGACATTCTTTCTATGAAGGAACC
>CAYOZX010000063.1:12153-14906 GCA_964408515.1 uncultured Acidobacteriaceae bacterium
AGTATCACTTTGACATGGGAGGAATGGAGAAAGACATTCTTTCTATGAAGGAACCGGTGTTTGCCGTGCGCCCGCGCACCGTGTTCGGCCTGTACGAAGAGAACTTCGTCGGTAGCGCCACGCGGTGGAGTTTTTAGGCCGGTCAGGTCCCGCGGGTTGTCATTCCGGCGTGGCCTCCGGAGAAGTTCGCTTTTGCGCGAGAATACATCGAACCGATGACGGACAAATTTCGCGTCTTTGCTACATGCGACATCGGCGAATCGCTTGACCTGCTGCGCCGGCGCGGCTACGCCGTTGAAGTCTACCCCCTGCCTGAAGCGCCCCCGAAGAGCCTGATCGTCGAGAAGGTAAGGTCCGGAGTTGACGGTCTCATCACAACCTTGCGCGACCCGGTTGACGCCGAGGTCTTCGAAGCTGGCAGGGGCAAGCTGAAAGTCGTGGCGCAGATTGCGGTGGGCTTCGACAATATCAACCGCGCCGACGCCAATCGCTACAAGATTCCGTTCACCCATACCGCCGACGTTCTGACCGAAGCCACCGCCGAGTTTGCCTTCTTCATGCTGGGAGCGCTGGCGCGCAAGCTCTGGACCGCCGAACATCTCACTCGCGATAACCAGTGGGACTACTGGCATCCCTATCTCCCCTTTCTGGGAGACGAAGTCACAGGCAAAGCCATTGCCATTATCGGCACCGGCCGCATCGGGCTAGCCATGATCAAGAAGTGCGCAGGCTTCGACATGAACATCCTGTGCTATGACCCGGCCTATCAGAACCACGAATACGTGAAAGCCATCCAGGAGACCATGGACCTGCGGCACGCGCGCGGCATTTGCAAAGAAAAGAACTGGATCAGATATGTAACTCTCGATGAGGCTTTGAGCCGGGCTGACTTCGTGAGTGCGCACGTCCCGCTGATGCGCGAGGGCGAGAGCGCTACCCCCACCTTTCATCTGTTCAACGAAACCACCTTGCGAAAAATGAAGCCGTCGGCCTTTCTGGTCAACACTTCACGCGGGCCGGTGGTGGACGAGGCCGCCCTGGCCCGGGCACTCCGCGAAAACTGGATCGCAGGTGCGGCGCTCGATGTATACGAGAAGGAGCCGCTGCCTCCGGATTCTCCCCTGCGCGACCCGGTCATCGCGGACCGTTGCCGCCTCTATCCTCACTTTGCCAGTGCGGGCAAGATCACCCGCCTCTCGAGCGACCCGGAAAAAGGCATGGCGGGACGGACGGTCCAGGGCCTCATCGACGTCCTGGAAGGCAACTACGGCGGCGATATCACAAAAATGCCGTATGTCGTGAACAAAGAGGCCTTCGGGAAATAAGGCCGACGGCTTGTTCGACCTCGCGCAGGCGAGGCCGCGACTCCACCCTTGTTGCTATTCGGAAATCGTATGTTCTTCGCTTTGGGCGCGGAGAACGCGGTCGACCGAGTATGGCGCGCGGCGCGTCGGCTCATGGTAGTGGCGGACTTGCATTTCGCCCAGCAGTCCCACAGCCAGCATGTTCAGCCCCGCCAGCAGCAGCACGGCGGTGAAGATCATCAGCGGGCCGTGGTTGGCCATTATGGCGGAGTGGCGAAGAAATTTCTCGATCAGCAGCCAGCCCGTGATCGCCGATCCGGTAAAAATGCTGAGCATCCCCACTGTGCCAAAGAAGTGCAGCGGCCGGGACAGATAGCGCAACAGAAACCGGATGGTGATAAGGTCGAAAAATACCCGGAAGGTGCGGGAAATTCCGTAGTGCGAGACGCCGCGCTCGCGGTTCACGTTCTGAATGGGGACTTCGCAAATCGACGCTCCGTGCCACGAAGCCAGGGCTGGAATAAAACGATGCAGCTCTCCGTAGAGCGGAACCTGGTCGAGAATCTCGCGCCGATAAGCCTTGAACGTGGTGCCGAAGTCGTGAATGTCCACTCCGCTCAGCTTGGCCATCAGCCAGTTAGCGCAGCGCGAGGGAATGCGGCGCAGCCAGAGATTGTCAATGCGGCGTTTCCGCCATCCGCTGACGATGTCGTAGCCCTCGGAAATCTTCTCCAGAAACAGCGGGATGTCGGCGGGATCATGCTGCAGGTCCCCGTCCATGGCGATGATGTACTCGCCGCGCGCGTGATCGAACCCCGCGGCTAAAGCGGAGGTCTGCCCGAAGTTGCGGCGCAGTTTGACCACGGTCACCCGGCTGTCCACCGCCGCGATTTCGCGCAGCATGTAGAAGCTGCGGTCCGTGGAGCCGTCGTCCACCAGCACGATCTCAAAGCTTTCGCCGTTGGCTTCCATCACCGCCTTGAGGCGGTCGTACAGGTCGGTTACGTTCTCCTGCTCATTGTGCAGGGGGACGACGATCGAGTATTTGGGCATTGGCGTCTATTATACGGGTGAATCGGCCTTTTGCAGCAGTTACTACAGTCCGGTCATCGACTTACGAATCAGCGATGATAATGGACCGAGGGGGGTTGGCGTCAACCGTCGCTCCCGGCGGCGCCTCCTGCCGTCTCCTTCCGCTTACAGTCCGGGCCCGTCGGGATACGCCGGCAGGTCGGGCGGGCGCGGCGGCAGTTTCTTCGGGTTGGCCTGGATTTCCTTCATGACCAGCTCAATCGCCTTTTCCAGCTGCGGATCCTGTCCCTTGACCACCAGATCGGGACGGTTCTCCACCACGATGTCAGGCTGCACGCCGCGATTTTCGATGATCCACTGGCTGTCGAGGCCGTAGCGGGCGCCTTCAGGCCGGGTGATGAAGCCGCCATCGATCAG
>CAYOZX010000064.1:0-6817 GCA_964408515.1 uncultured Acidobacteriaceae bacterium
GCGGGGGGTATAACCGGAATGACAAAACCAAACTGACCACGGGAACGCTGTTGACCATCGACAACCAGTTCGACCAGTCCACCGGTACCGGACGCCTTAAGGCGATGTTCGATAATCCGGATAACGCACTCTGGCCCAATCAGTTCGTGAACGTCCGCCTGCTGCTGGAGACGCACAAAGGGAGCACGGTTATTCCATCGGTCGCAGTGCAAAACGGGCCGCAGGGCAGCTATGTGTTCACGGTAAAGCCGGATCAGACTGTGGAAGTGCGCCCAGTTTCCGTTTTCTTTGTGCAGAACAACATCGCTTCCATTGCCAGCGGCGTTGTCCCCGGGGAGGTCGTGGTGGTAGACGGCCAGGACAAGCTGCAAGGCGGCAGTAAGGTGGACACACATCCCAGCCCCGGAAGAGGGAATCGGAACTCACAATCGCCGGCCGCTGAATCCGCTCCTACGGGAGCGCCATGAGCCCGTCCCGCATTTTCATTCTGCGCCCTGTCGCCACCACCCTATTGATGACGGGACTCCTGCTGGTGGGGCTGGTTGCCTACACCCAGCTCCCCGTCTCCGCGCTGCCCGAGGTCGACTATCCCACCATCCAGGTGGTGACCTTCTACCCGGGCGCCGATCCCGAGGTCATGGCGTCTTCGGTCACCGCACCCCTGGAGCGCCAGTTCGGTCAAGTTCCCGGGTTGAGCCAGATGACCTCGACCAGTTCGCTGGGCAGTTCGATCATCACCCTGCAGTTCAACCTGAACGAAAACATTGACGTCGAGGAACAGCAGGTCCAGGCGGCCATCAACGCCGGCACTACCTATCTTCCCCGCGATCTGCCCAATCCCCCCATTTACAGCAAGGTAAATCCTGCCGACTCGCCCATTCTGACCCTGGCGCTGACATCGGATACTCTGCCGCTCTCCAAAGTTGAGGACCTCGCCGATACCGCTCTGGCGCAGAAAATTTCCCAGCTTCCAGGGGTTGGACTGGTCTCCATCAGCGGCGGGCAAAAGCCAGCGGTACGCATTCAGGCGAATCCGACCGCCCTGGCTTCCTACGGCATGAGTCTGGAGGACCTCCGCACGGCGCTGGCCACGGCCAATGTGAACCAGGCCAAGGGTGTCCTGGACGGCCCACATCAGGCCTTCACGATCGGGGCCAACGACCAGCTCGACTCCAGCGCCAAGTACAACACCATTGTCGTGGCCTATAAGGACGGCGCCCCGGTTCGACTGTCGGACGTGGCCACCGCCCTCGATGGAGCGGAAAATGCAAAGCAGGCCGCGTGGATGAACACGAGTCCCGCGGTGATCGTCAATATTCAGCGGCAGCCCGGAAGCAACATCATCAGTGTCGCCGACCGGGTGAAGGTCTTGCTCAAGCAATTGCAGGCGTCGCTGCCGGCCGCGGTCAAGGTTCAGATTCTCACCGACCGCACCGAAACCATCCGGGCCTCGGTCAGGGATGTCCAATTTGAACTCATGCTCACCATCGGCCTGGTTGTGATGGTGATCTTTCTGTTTCTCCGGAACCTCTCTGCCACAGTGATCCCCAGCGTGGCTGTCCCTCTTTCACTGGTCGGCACGTTCGGTGTGATGTATCTGCTGGGATACAGCCTTAACAACCTGACTTTGATGGCCCTTACCATTTCGACCGGGTTCGTCGTCGATGACGCCATCGTCATGATCGAAAACATCGACCGCTTCCTGGAGGACGGCGACTCGCCGCTGCAGGCCGCGTTGAAAGGCTCGGGCCAGATCGGTTTCACGATTGTTTCCCTCACCGTCTCTCTGATCGCGGTGCTGATTCCCCTGCTGTTCATGGGAGACATCGTTGGACGTCTTTTTCGAGAGTTCGCTGTCACGCTGGCAGTCACCATTCTGGTTTCCGCGGTCGTCTCTCTGACGCTGACGCCGATGATGTGCGCCAAGCTGCTGCGCCAGCACAATCCCCATCACCAGGGACATTTCTACAAGTCCACGGAAAACTTCTATAACCGGGTCATCGAGTTTTACGGACGCACGCTGCAGTTCGTTCTGAAGCACCAGACCACCACCTTGCTGGTAACCTTCGGCACGCTCGTGCTTACGTTGTTTCTCTACGTCGTCGTGCCGAAGGGATTCTTCCCGGTGCAGGACACGGGCGTGATCCTGGGCATCTCCGAGGCCCCCCAAAATGTCTCCTTCACCGCCATGGCGCAGAGCCAGCAGGCGCTGGCGCGCGTGATTCTGCAGGACAAAGATGTGGCCAGCCTTTCTTCGTTCATCGGGATCGACGGAACCAACGCGACCCCCAACAGCGGCCGTATTCAGATCAATCTCAAGCCTCGCGACCAGCGCGAGTCCACGGCCAGCGAAATCATCCGCCGGCTGCAGGGGAAACTGACGCGGGTTAGCAACATTACCTTGTACATGCAGCCGGTCCAGGATCTCACCGTGGAAGACCGCGTGAGCCGCACCCAGTATCAGTATTCTATGGAAGACGCCGACGCCCAGGAGCTGGCCGTCTGGGCGCCTCAACTGGTGGAACGGCTGCGCCGCTCTCCTTCGATGAGCGATGTGGCCAGCGATCAGCAGAACGGCGGCCTGCGAGCTGAACTGGTGATTGACCGCGACACCGCCTCGCGCCTTGGCGTTCTCCCCCAGGCCATCGATGACACCTTGTACGACGCCTTCGGACAACGCCAGGTTTCAACCATCTTTACCCAGCTCAATCAGTATCACGTGGTTCTCGAAGTCGATCCCCAGTTTCAGCAGAACCCGGATTCGCTCAAGAACATTTACGTGCATTCCAGCAGCGGCGCGCAGGTGCCGCTTGCCGCCTTCAGCCATTTCCAGACATCGAATACGGCTTTGGCGATCAATCATCAGGGCCAGTTCCCTGTCGTGACCCTTTCTTTCAATCTGGCTCCCGGCGTATCCCTGGGAGAGGCCACAAGAGACATCGAGCAGGCAGAGCGCGCCATTCAACTCCCGCCCAGCATCCACACCAGCTTCCAGGGGACTGCGGCTGCGTTCCGCAACTCCCTCTCCACCGAGGCGTGGCTGATTCTCGCCGCTATTGTTACGGTCTACATCGTCCTGGGCGTGCTTTATGAGAGCTACATCCATCCCCTGACGATTCTCTCGACCCTGCCTTCGGCTGGTGTGGGCGCGATCCTTGCTCTGATCATCACCCACAACGATCTCGGCGTGGTGGCTCTGATTGGCATCATTCTGCTGATCGGCATTGTCAAGAAGAATGCCATCATGATGATCGACTTCGCGCTCGAGGCCGAGCGCGAGGAGCACAAACCTCCCGAGGAAGCCATTTTTCAGGCCTGTCTCCTTCGTTTCCGGCCGATCATGATGACCACGATGGCAGCCCTTCTGGGCGGTCTGCCGCTGGCGCTCGGAACCGGGACCGGATCCGAGCTGCGCCATCCGCTGGGCATCACTATCGTCGGCGGACTCTTGCTGAGTCAATTGCTGACGCTCTACACAACCCCTGTCGTGTATCTCTGGTTCGGCCGCCTGGCGCAGCGTTTCTCGCGCTTCCGCATCGGCAACCCCATTGAGGCGCCGGGCAGCGTCTCCGCGGACTAGCCATGAATATTTCTGCACCCTTCATCCGGCGTCCCATCGGTACCTCGCTGCTGGCCGCCGCCCTGCTCATGGCGGGGGCTCTAGCTTTCAATTTTCTTCCCGTTGCGCCCCTGCCCCAGGTCGAGTTTCCGGTCATACAGGTCTTCGCGGGACTCCCCGGCGCCAGTCCAGAGACTATGGCCTCGGCCGTGGCAACGCCCCTGGAACGCCAGTTCGGGCGCATTGCGGGCGTCAACCAGATGACGTCCACCAGCCAGCTGGGATCTACCAATATCACCCTGCAATTCGATCTCAATCGCAACATCGACGCCGCCGGCCGCGACGTGCAGGCCGCCATCAACGCCGCCCGCAGCCAGCTTCCCGCCAACCTCCCCGGCAATCCGAACTATCGCAAGGTCAATCCCGCCGATGCTCCCATCGTCATTCTGGCCCTGACCTCCGACATCATTTCGCTGCCGCGCATCTACGACGCCGCCGACTCCGTCCTGTCCCAGAAACTGGCGCAACTGGAGGGCGTTGGGCAGGTATTCGTCGGCGGCGGCGGGAAACCGGCGGTACGCGCGGAACTGAATCCGACCTTGTTGAACAAACTCGGCGTGGGCCTGGACACCGTTCGCGCCACCCTGGGCGCGGCCAACGCCAACCGTCCCAAGGGAGAAGTTGCAGACGCGGTCAATGCCTGGACGCTGAACGCCAACGACCAGATTTTTCGCGCCGATCAGTACCGCCGGCTCATCGTTTCCTACCACGATGGCGCGCCGGTGCGCCTGGGGGACGTCGGCCAGGTTGAGGATTCCGTCGAGGACACCCGCCAGATGGGCGTTTCCAGCGGGAAACCTGCGGTTCTGATCATTGTTTTCCGGCAGCCGGGCGCGAACATAATCTCAACCGTGGACCGGGTGCGCGCTGCGCTACCCCAGCTGCGCTCCTCCATTTCGCCGGCCATCGACCTCAGTGTTGTGCTCGATCGCACGACCACCGTCCGGGCCTCGGTTCGTGACATCGAGATCACGCTGGTGATTTCCGTGATCCTGGTGATTCTGGTGGTCTTTGCCTTTCTGCGCACCTTCCGCTCCACCATCATTCCCAGTGTGGCTGTTCCACTCTCGCTGGTCGGAACCTTCGGCGCGATGTACCTGATGAACTACAGCCTCGACAATCTGTCGCTCATGGCTCTGGCCATTTCCACCGGTTTCGTGGTTGACGATGCCATTGTGGTCCTGGAAAACATAACCCGCCACATCGAGGAGAGCGTTCCTCCGGTTGCGGCCACTTTCCGCGGCGCGCGCGAGATCGGCTTTACCGTGCTCTCCATGAGCGCCTCTCTGGTGGCGGTGTTTATCCCCATCCTGCTGATGGGCGGTATCGTGGGACGCCTTTTTCGAGAGTTTGCCGTGACCCTGAGCATCGCCATTGCGGTGTCGCTCCTGGTTTCGCTGACCGTCACCCCAGTAATGTGCGCCAAGTTTCTCCGGCCCCTGAATACGGAAAAGCATGGCGGTATCTACCGCCTCAGCGAGAGAATTTTCGACGCCGTCCTGGACCTGTATAGGCGTGCGTTGAAGCGGGTTCTTCGCCATCAGCCCCTGACTCTGCTGATCACTATCGCTACTGCGGCCTTAAGCATCTACCTGTACATCATCGTTCCCAAGGGCTTCTTTCCCCAGCAGGACACCGGCCGCGTGATGGGCTCTGTGCAGGCGGCACAGGACATCTCCTTTGCGGCGATGAGGCCAAAAATGACCCAATTTATCGGAATCGTCATGAAGGATCCCGCGGTCCAGACCATCGTGGGCTTCGCCGGTGGCAATACTTCCGCCAACAGTGGCCGCATGTTCATCACCCTGAAGCCGCTGGAGGAACGCAAGATCAGCGCCGACCAGGTCATTGGCAGACTGCGCCGCCAGCTGGCAACTGTGCCCGGTGCGACGCTCTATATGCAATCCGCGCAGGACCTCACCATTGGCGGCCGTCCAAGCCAGGCGCAGTTCCAGTACACGTTGCAGGGAGAGAACCTCGACCAACTGAATCACTGGGCGCCGCTCCTGCTGCAGAAACTGCGGGCTTTGCCCCAACTGAGGGACGTCAACACCGATCAGCAGGATAGAGGCCTGGAAGCCACGGTGCTGATTGACCGCGATACCGCCGCCCGCCTGGGCGTGGCCACGGCGGATATTGACAACGCCCTCTATGACGCTTTCGGCCAGCGCCAGGTCTCGATCATGTACCAGCAGCTGAATCAGTATCACGTCGTGATGGAAGTGGCGCCGGAATTCTCCAGCAGCACCGAAGCCCTGCAGAACATCTATGTGCGGGCCGCCAACGGCACACCGGTGCCGCTTGCGGCTTTTGCCCACTTCGGGCCATCCAACACTCCCCTGGCGGTGAATCACCAGGGACAATATCCCTCGGTCACCATCTCGTTCAATCTTGCGCCCAACGTTTCTCTGGGAGATGCGACCGTGGCCATCGAGCATGCCGAGCGCTCGATCAACTTTCCCGCCAGCATCAGCGCCGGTTTCCAGGGGACAGCGGCAGCCTTCCAGTCCTCACTGGCCAGCGAGCCGTTGCTGATTCTGGCAGCTCTGGTCACGGTATATATCGTGCTGGGCGTGCTTTATGAGAGCTACATTCATCCCATCACCATTCTCTCCACTCTGCCCTCGGCGGGAGTGGGCGCGATCCTCGCGCTCCTGCTCACCCGGAGTGAACTCAACGTCATGGGATTGATCGGCATTATCCTGCTGATCGGCATCGTGAAGAAGAATGCCATCATGATGATCGACTTCGCCCTGGAAACCGAGCGCACAGGCAAGAGTCCGGCGGACTCCATCTACGAGGCCTGCCTGCGCCGCTTCCGTCCCATCATGATGACTACCATGGCGGCTCTCCTCGGTGGTCTGCCGCTGGCTCTGGGCGCCGGGACCGGCTCCGAGCTGAGGCGGCCCCTGGGCATCACCATTGTCGGCGGACTGATCATGAGTCAGGCTCTGACGCTATTCACCACGCCCGTCGTCTACCTGTACCTTGACCGGCTGCGTCTGTGGCTGAAGGGCAAACGTCACGCGGCCGATTCGCAGCAACTGCCTCCCCTGACTCCGCACCCCAGCACCGGCGACTGATCGCCTGGGCACAAGACATTCCAACTGAGAGTTGAATGGCGCTGCCGTTCCAAGGGGATCAGTCCCGCGATGTGGGCAAAGGGTTGCGGATAGGAGCGCAACCTGATTCCCACGC
>CAYOZX010000064.1:6917-10768 GCA_964408515.1 uncultured Acidobacteriaceae bacterium
TCGAGCGCGGCGGTGGGTTCATCCAGCAGCAACACCTCCGGATCAAGAACCAGCACCGAGGCCAGGGCGACGCGTTTCTTTTCGCCGGTCGAAAGCTGGTGCGGTGAGCGGTCCTTCAGATCTGCGATACCGAGCTGCACGAGACTTTCACTGACCCGCTGACAGATCTGTTCCCTGGGCCAGCGCAGCTGCAACGGCCCAAACGCGATTTCATCAAAAACCGTCGGATTGAACAGTTGGACATCAGGATTCTGGAACACCAGGCCCACTCGCCGCCGGAACTCGAATTCGAACTCTTCGGCATTCAGTCTGTCCTCCGTCAGGGGTTCCCCACAAAAGGCTAGGCTACCCTTCTGGGGAAAACATAGCCCGTCGAGCATGCGCAGCAGAGTCGATTTTCCTGAACCGTTGGCGCCCAGGAGCACGATCCTTTGGCCGGCTTCGATCGTGAGGCTCAAGCCGTCGAGCGCGGGGACGTCGTGGTAGCTGAAGCTGACGTCGCAGACCTCGAAGACCGGGACCGCCCGCGGCCGCTCCAGCGCCAGTTGCCTCGGCGGCAGTGACGCATCCGTTTTCACCGTCCCAACCATCCCGCCACCGCCCCTATCGCAAGAAACATCGCCAGGACCATCCAATCGAGCCCAGCCGTGCGGAACTCTTCCAGCACATAGACCTCGCCGCGAAATCCCCGGGAGCGCATCGCATCGTAAACATCGCCGCTCAGTTGCAGCGACTTCGACATGAGCACGCCCACGGCTGCGCCGGCCATGCGCCGGAGTTCCCGTCCTTCAAGTTCGCCTACCCTGCGGCTGCGTCGCGACTCAAACATGTCGTGGGCAGTTCCGAGCAGGAGAAAAATGTAGCGGTAGGTCATGCCCAGGATGACTACGAGCGTCACCGGCACCCGCGCCAGGCGCAACGCCTTCAGCACGCTGCTCCAGGGCGTGCACAGAATCAGGAGCGCGGAGAAGGTGGCCGCAGTCTCTGTCCTCAGGATCAAATACAGCGCCGCCCGCAGTCCCGGCGCGGTGATCGCCCAGCGCAGCCAAGGCAAGGCCAGCACTGCGCTCCCCGGGGTCAGAAACAGGGCCGGTAGCGCGATCAGCCCGGTGAAACCCAGCACTCCCAGCCAGACTCTCTTGGCCAGCATTCTCAGCGGAACCCGCGATCCCCGCGCCACTATCACCGCGACCGCGAACAGGGCCGCAATGACCCACAGCCTTCTCGCCAGGGCTGCTATCACAATCAGCGGCCCAATGGCTGCGATCTTGATTCGGGGATCAAGCCTCTGCAGTAAGCCTGGTTGCCGTGCCAGCCCTTCGGCGTAAAACGCGTGCTGCAGCGTGGCCACGAACACGGTGATGGTGCGCTCGATGAATCCACGCGCCTTGCGGCGTCCCTGCGTCCGCGCACCTGAACTCTCTGTCTTCATGCGGCCCGATCCCGCGAGCGCGCCGGGGGATGACCAGCTGCGCGCTGCGCCGCTGCCAGCCTGCTGAGGAACGCCGCCGTCAACAGGATCAGCCCGCCGCCGAACGCCGCTGACAATGCGTAGCCAAACCCAGGATGCCGCACGAACCGCGGCGCGTATTGTGGAAACGGAGCGGTCCACACCGACGACAATCGCGCCAGGCCCTTCGGAGCTTCCATCGGCGGCATGACATGCCTCGACGCGATCGCCATCTGCGCTCGCATCTCAGGGCGTGCAAAGTCAGCCGCGCTCCACTCACCCCACGCCTTCCCGGCGGCCAGGATTCCCAACGGTGTGAGCAGCATCACAACCGCCAGGCGAATCCATAACGGGCGCGCCAAGGCCCATCCGCCTCTGGAAACGCCGCGTTCCGCCTCGCCTGCTCCGGGACCCGCGGCCGTCAGCACCGCCGGGTTCGCGCGCTGCAAATATGCCACCACGCCCCCGGAGACAAAGAAATCAGCCAACCCGCCCAGCGTGAGGTGCCCGATCATCATCGCCGGAACCGCCACGCGCAAAGAATACGGCGCGTAAAGAGGCGCGCCCCCTGCGTCCTTGAACAACAGCGGCTGAATCCCCAACTCGATGGCGGCAAGAAGGGCTGAGACGTTGATCGCCGCATATCCGCTCAGCGACGCCGCCAGCACTCTGCGTCTTGAGGTCACGGCGCTCTTGCCCGCCACGCCTCGATACACCAGGTGCGCCGCCAGCGATCCCACGATCGCCATATTGAAGCAGTTGGCGCCCAAAGTGGTGATTCCCCCGTCGCCGAAAAACAGTGCCTGGACCAGCAGTGCCACGGACACGGCCAGCATCGAGCCCCAGGGGCCCAACGCAACCGCGGACGCGCCCACTCCCACCGCATGGCCCGTGGTCCCGCCCGGCAGGGGGATATTGAACATCATGATGACGAAGCAGAAGGCGCTGGTCACGGCCACCAGGGGCACCATGCGGGTGCTCAGGCGACGTTTCAGCCGCACACAGGAGGCATACCAGAAGGGGAAAGCGCCGCCATACAGCAATGCGCACGTCGAGGGACTCAGATAGCCGTCGGGAATATGCATGCGACCGGGTGCTTCTCCTTGCACGCCTCGCGGTCCGTTGTGGACTTGCCGAGCCTTGCAGAGTTCAGCTTCCTTAGCACGAAACACAAAATCGTGTTACGCGTCCAAGATCAGAGTTTTACCGCGGCCTTGCCTGCCTGTCAATGTGGGGGATCCCTCGGGGAGGCGTCTTTACCCTTGGGAGGATTCTCTTTTCGAACCTAGCCAGACCTATGCGTCCATTGCGGTTGCAAGCTCTTCTTCCCATCCAGTTCATGCCCCGGTCCGGTCTGTTGTTCCTCCCTCCAACCCTGGGACATGATCCTTTGGCTGATGAACTGCTTGCCCGCGCGCACCGCCGCGATCGCCTTCAGGAGTTCCCCTCCGGCATCGGTCTTGGCCACATATCCCTGGCCGCCCGCCTCCAGCGCGGCCCGCACCATCTGAGGAGATTCATGCTGGCTCAAAAAGATAATCTGCGATTCCGGACAGAACTGCCGGATATGCTTTCCCACTTCGATGCCGCTCATTCCGGGCAAGCCGATGTCCAGCAGCACGACATCGGGACTCAGTTCCCGCGCTCTCTGCAGCGCGGCTTCGCCGCTGGCCGCCTGGCAGATCACGCTCAGCCGAGGGTCGCCGCAAAGCAGGGAACAGATGATGCGTCTGACTATCGCGTGGTCGTCGACCACCAGAATTCGTACGGGGTGCATACCGATGCGCTTTAGCTCGGAAGCCAATGCGAAGTTCATCCTAGCCGAAGCGCATGGCATCCTTCGATACCAGGCAATACGTAGGCCCTCTACAGGAAAGGGTGTATCCACGCCTCCAGGGCCGCTGGTTGAGCGCGGAAGCAGCGGATTCAGGTTCGGTCGTAAAACTTCAGCGCCATGGCCCCGTGCGTGGCCGCTCCGCCCGCGCGTAAGGCAGCGGCCAACATTGCACTCTCGGCGATCTCCTCGCGCGACGCGCCCGCGAGCTTCGCGCCCTTGACATGCACCTCGATGCAGTAGGGACACTGGGTCGTAAACGCAACCGCCAAGGCGATCAGCTCGCGATACTTTTTCGGGATGGCGCCGTCCTCGCGGCGCACAATGCTGTCAAGGCTGAGCCAGGCGTTGAATTCAGTGGGCGCGAGTTTACCCATCTCCTTCAGAAGCCTTAAGTCGGCGGGATCGTGGTAATGGTCGCTCATTGAGGCCCCCAAGGGCAGCGGGTCTGGTCTCACCTGGCTGCCTCTTCTGCAAGGGTAGATGGCCGGTTAGCCTTACACCAAGATGGCAGATATGACATTCTTCATGGTCGATTATGCCAATATCGCGTTAGGGGCCCATCCC
>CAYOZX010000064.1:10868-14898 GCA_964408515.1 uncultured Acidobacteriaceae bacterium
AGATATGACATTCTTCATGGTCGATTATGCCAATATCGCGTTAGGGGCCCATCCCTGGCACGGAATCAGAGCGTCCTCTGTTGCGCTTTCTCGATCCGGGTGTCCGCGACGGGCTTGCTCTGTGTGATGCTGAAGTCCTCCACGTTCTTCAGCACGAGCGCCGGGACGTCCGGCGTCTGTGGCAGTTTGACGCCCACGAGATCCGCGCCGGTTACGTCCTCGAGAACAAGTCCCGGCCGCATATCCGGTTTCGTAGACCTGACCTCGACATCCCTTATCTCGATCCGTTTCACATGGCGGAGGTAGAAGCCATGGGCGGGCAGCGTCCCGAAGCGGTTAGGATCGGGATACACGGCCTCCAGTTCGGGAGGTTGAATGCCGGCGTCTTCCTTTGTGCCCCCACCCCGATGCAGCACAAGAATGTTGTTCAGCCGGACGTCCTCGATGAAGTGGCCGGGAATTCCGGTGATGAGTGTGGCTTGCCGGGAGGCAGCGTCGGAAACAATGACATCGCTGATGAACACGCGTCGCAACACGCCCACTGGCGTTCCCTCCGGGCCGCGCATCCGCCGGCCGAGGCGCAGAAAGAATGGAACGTCAACCGGATCGCGCATGGTGATATTGCTGATCGAAACGTCTTCCAGCAGACCCCCGTCCACCGATTCCAGAGCGATTCCCCTGCAATTCTCGAGCACGCAATTTGCAACCGCAATGTTCCGGAAGCCGCCATTGCTTTCGGTGCCGAACTTGATGCGCCCATTGCGAGGGACCTTGGAGTCTGGAGCGAAGCTTTTGTAGGAGGCATCGAGCATCGTACCTTCTTCGTAGCCTCCGGTGACGTAACAATTGGTAATGGTGACGTGATCGGTCGACCGGGCATATCCCAGGCCGAAGGAACTCTTCAGGCAGATGCCGTCGTCCCAGGGCGAGTTGATGCTGCAATTCGAGATGCGCACATTGCGGCAGCAGTCAACGTCAATGGCGTCCCGATTGGTATCAATCTTCAGATTGTCGATGGTGAGGTTGTCAACCCCAGTCGCCAGGATGGCGAAATGGCCTCCGTGCAAGATCGAGATGTCGCGCAAAGTTACGTTGTGGCAGTTCTTGAGGCTGATGGATTTGTTGCCCACTCCCGCCGGAAGTATGTCGTCCCGGTCTCCGCGGCTCAGGCCCTTGCCCCAAATAAGGCCCTGGCCTTCGATGGAAATGTTTTCCAGGTTCTGGCCCCAGATCAGGCTGTTGTGCCAGTGGCTGTGTCCAAAGTCCTGAAACTTGTCCCAGGCGTTCGGTTCAGGCGGATCATAGCCTCCGTTGGCGCTGGCAGCAGGAGTTTCAGCTGCCACGATGCTCGCGCCCGCGTCGAGGTAAAGCGTGACATGGCTCTTGAGGTGTATGGAGTGGCAGAGATACTGTCCCGCAGGAAACCGCACAGTGCCTCCGCCTGCGGCGGCTGCCGCTCCGATGGCTTGGTTGACGGCGGGCGTGTCCAGTGTCTTGCCGTCACCGATGGCCCCGAAGGCCATGACGTTGAGAGGCTCGCGGGCGGCGGATTTGGTTCCGGCAGGCGCTCCCTGCGCCGTTGCGGCAGGTCCCAGCGCCGAGCTGGCGATTCCGGCTCCAGTCAACTTCAGAAAGCTTCTTCTCTCCGTGGGCTTGGCCAACATGATCTCTCCGGCAGAAAAGTGTGGGTACGGCGGATTGCAGCTGTGTGCACACGACATTCACGGAAACGCCCAAGAATGTCAAACGATAAATGCTGACGGCTTACTTGAGCGCCGCTGATGATTTGGCAAAATGTGCCGCGCGAATGATTAGCCACGCTGGTTCGTTACCTTGGTTTTCTCTGGAAGATGTTCCGGCGGGTACCAATCGTTCTATTCTACGGGAATCACTCACTGAGTGGTTAAACGGATATGGCCGATGCCCTCGAGCGTCTGAAAGTCCTGATCGACTCCTCCACCCCTATTGTTGTGATGGAAACGATTGAGGAGATGAGAGCGGTGCGTATGGTGCGAATCGCCTGCTCCGCGCTCAACTTGGCCACCTTTGAGTGGAGCATTGCGAGCGGATTGGTTCGCTGCGGCCAACCCGCCGTGGAAACGGCCCTCCTCACAGCCGGAATTTCCGGCGGCCCATACGAACCTGCGGAGGACGCCAAGGCCCTCTACAACAGCCGTGATCCCGCGCAAATGCTGGGGAACCTGGAAGGCCTTACGCTCGAGGCGGCTTTCATTTTGAAAGACTTCCATCGCCACATGGACGATCCCGTGGTGGTTCGCCGCCTCCGTGACGTCGGCCAGAAGTTTTCAGCTAATCGTCGCACCGTAATCATTACGGCTCCCAAGTTCACCGTTCCTCCCGAACTGGCAAGCCTGGTGGAGTTTTTGGAGTTGCCATTGCCGGATCGTCAGCGGCTACGCCAGATCATTGACGAAACCCTGGTACGAGTTTCGAAGGTTCATACACTTCAAAGAAAGCTCGACGCCGGCGGCCTGGAAGCCATGGCCGAAAACCTGCGCGGCCTTACGGAGGAAGAAGCGGAGCGGGCCATCTCTCAGGCGCTGGTCAACCGGTATGCGCTTTGCCCCGAAACCGTAACCGACGTGCTCCGCGCAAAACAAGATCAGCTGCGGCGCTCAGAGATGCTGGATTTCGTCCAGGACTCCTCCACCATGGCCACCGTAGGTGGATTGGAGAACCTGAAACGCTGGCTGGCGCAGCGGCAGGGCTCCTGGGAAGACCGGGCGCGCGCCTTCGGGTTGGATCCGCCTAAAGGCATCATCATTCTGGGAGTGCAGGGTTGCGGGAAGAGTCTGTGCGCACGGGCCGTGGCCGGTGAATGGAAATTGCCTCTGGTGAAATTCGATAGCGCAGCCGTCTACGACAAATACATTGGCGAAACCGAAAAACGGATTCAGAAAGTTTTTAAAGTGGCGGAAGGACTTGCCCCGTGTGTCCTCTGGATTGACGAACTGGAGAAGATATTTGCCGGCAGCGGCCCGGATTCGGCTTCTGTGGATGCCGGCGTCTCGTCGCGGTTGCTGGCGGCATTCTTGTCATGGATGCAGGATCGCGCCGCGCCCGTGTTTGTCGCGGCTACGTGCAATAACGTGACTGTACTGCCGCCGGAACTGATCCGCAAAGGCCGATTCGACGAACTGTTTTTTGTGGATTTGCCGAACCAGGCAGAGCGGGCCCGGATCGTCGAGATCCAACTCTCGAAGCGCAAACGCAATCCCGCGGAGTTCAACGTGGACGCCGTCGCCAAGGCCGCAGCCGGTTTTTCCGGCGCGGAGATTGAAGCGGCCATCCAGGCCGCCTTGTATGGGGCGTATTCCGCAAAGCAGCCAGTCAGTACGCAGTACTTGCTGCAGGCGCTCCAGGCAACGGTACCGCTGTCCAGGATACGCGCTGAAGAGATTGCGGCCCTCCGCCAATGGGCGCGAGCGCGGGCTGTTCCGGCTTCCATCGCCGAGCACAATGCCCAAGGCGCCTGACCACCGCTGAGAAATGCTTTCCGATTGAAATGGTAGGCCCGTGAGGACTCGAACTTGAGGCGTCCGCGCGCCGTCCGAGCCGCGTGCCGAAATCCCGAGCGCAGCGAGCCTGCTTCCGTTGTTGGTGAGGATTCCGGGGAAGCCGAACACTGATTCCGAGGGGAAGGAAGGCATTCCGGGATGAACCCAACACCTTCGGAGTTCGTCCATCACATTGACCGCTCGGGTCCGGCGATGCTTGAATGAAATCGCGCCGCCGCGTCAACTCAACCGTTATGCGCTGAAGAAACGAACACGCGAGTGAGTAATTAACAAAGGTGAACTCTGCATGAGACGAACAATTGTCATGGCCGTCCTTGTCCTTACGACGGCCTCTATCGCCCTAGGACAAAGCCCGGGCGCGAGTTGGGATCGAAGAAAGAGCGTTGAGCAGGTCATAAGGCAACTGGATCATGAACGCATTCAGGCACAGATCGAGTCGGATGCGGCGGCCCTTGAGCGCATCTATGCTGCTGATTTTATTGGCGTAGGAC
>CAYOZX010000065.1:0-14885 GCA_964408515.1 uncultured Acidobacteriaceae bacterium
TTCGGCATCGCCATGATCATGATGCAGGGGAAGGGCCCCAGGCTGGTGGCGGTCGGCATGTATTTACCCTTTGAAACTACGTTTGCCATTTTCATAGGCGGCGTCTTTCGGTCGGTGGGCGACTGGCTGGCCGAGAATCGCGGCTTGAACGCGGCCCAGAGAGCGCGCGTGGAGAATGCCGGCATCCTCACCGCCTCCGGCTTGATCGCGGGAGAAGCTGTCCTGGGGCTGGTCTGGGCGGCGCTGCAGTTCGCACCGGCCTGGGCCAGACCGCATATCTTTGGCAGCCCGTCCTACCTGGGCGGGGGCATGCTGGTTATGACGGCTCTGGCCGTTCTGATGATCGGGCTGCCGCTGACTGGCGCAGGTGACCCCAACGAACCGGCGCCCCCGGCGGCGATGATGTGAATGCGCTGACAGCGGTTGCTCACCGCCCGCGATCTTTCCTCCGTGATGCCGGCTGCCATTTTGGGTTACTGTTTCTACGTGTCCATTACTCAAAATGTGGAGGTGGTGCGAGAGCGCATCGCAGCTGCCGCTCAACGCGCCGGGCAGAATCCCATCGAAATCGCTCTCATGGCGGTAAGCAAGACCTTCCCCCCCGAATCCATCCGCGAGGCCTATGCGGCAGGCGTGCGGCTGTTCGGGGAGAACCGGGTGCAGGAATTCTCGGGCAAGGCAGCAGCTTTGCAGGATCTGGCGGACACCCAGTGGCATATGATCGGCCATTTGCAGTCCAACAAGGCGGCCCTAGCTGCAAGACTGTTTGCGGGGATCGATTCCGTGGACTCACTGAAGCTGGCGGAGAAACTCGATGCCATCGCAGCGGAACTGGGCAAGACCCTACGAGTGCTGATTGAGATCAATCTGGGAGGCGAAGCGGCAAAGAGCGGCGTGCCTCCGGACTCGGAGGAACTTGAGTTCATTCTTGAGGCGTCCCCCCGCCTTCGACGCCTGGAAGTCTGTGGGCTCATGGCCATCCCTCCGTTCACGGAGGAGCCCCAGAAGAGTCGCCCTTCTTTCCGGCGCTTGCGCGGGATAAGCGAGCGCATTGCGTCGAGAAAACTGCCGGGAGTCCGGATGGATGTGCTTTCGATGGGTATGTCGCATGATTTCGAGATCGCAATCGAGGAGGGATCGACCTGCGTGCGCCTGGGTACGGCGATTTTCGGGCAAAGAAAAATGCCTTGATCGCAGAGACCAAATAAGCCGGTTACGAACGCCGCTATGATTGCTGTGTCCAACAGAACGGGTGGGGCCTCGTTCACGGTGAAGATTCAACCTCGTGCACGGAAGAACGCGATCACAGGCGTGCTGGGCGAGGTGCTGAAGATCTCGCTCGTGGCTCCTCCTGTGGATGGGAAGGCGAATGCCGCCTGCGTCACATTTCTCGCCACGCTTTTGGAAGTGCCCCGCTCATCCGTTACCATAGCGGCCGGCCAGAGCAGCCGGACTAAAGTAATCCATGTTGCCGGGCTGACCGCGGTCGAAGTCCGCCGGAGACTTGACGTTTCTGAATGAGGAGCCGCTCTTGAGCCTCTCCCAGCGCCTGCAAGAGATTCTGACCGGGTTTGAACGGCCCTTCTGGGTGGCCAACATCACGGAAATCTTTGAGCGGCTTGCCTATTACGGCGCCTTCGCCTCGCTCGCTCTGTACCTTCAGGAGCAACTTCATTTCTCCAGCAGGCAGACCGGCACGCTGACCGGAACTTTTGGGGGATGGGTGTGGTTTCTGGCCGTGTTCGGGGGAGCAGTGGCCGACCGGCTGGGTTTTCGGCGGGCACTTTCGATCGCGTACTTCGTTCTGGCGGGCGCGTATTTTCTGATCGGATCGATCGCAGCCCCCTGGCTGGACGTCATTCGTAATGCGGTACCGCCGGCTCTGTTTGTCGGAGTCATTCTGTTTCTGCCCGCCCTCGGGGTCTCGCTGGTGAAGCCTTGCGTGGTTGGAACCACGGCCCGGGCTTCGAAAGAGAGCGTGCGCTCGGTTGGGTACTCCATTTACTACACGATGGTGAACATCGGGGGAGCGTTTGGCCCTCTCTTTGCTTCCTGGGTACACCGTCATCTAGGCGTGGAGAATGTCTACCGGGTGGCGGCGCTGAGCGTCCTGGCGATGTTGTTTGTGGTGCTCTTCTTCTTTAGGGAGCCCCACACAGCGGGAGACGCGTCCGCACCTTCGATTGCAACGGTCGCGCGAAACTTCTGCGTCGTCGTCGGTAATGCCCGGCTGGTGTTGCCCGTGGTCGGAATCGCTCTGCTGCTGCGCATTGTCATGTGGGCCTATCCCGGTGTGACCGTGGCATGGTGGGTTTGGGCAGGGCTCTCCGTGATTGCCCTTCCGGGACTGAGCCGGTTCATGTGGTTCCTGGTGTTGTTCACCGGCTATTGGGTGGTTTTCTGGCAGCAGTACATCAGTCTGCCGGGCTACATTCACGCCTATATCAATCCCAACGCTGACGTCGAGAAGATTTTGGTCACCGACGGCGCCACCGTGATCTGCCTCACCCTCCTGGTGAATTTCCTGATTCGCAAGATTCCGGCTTTTCAGGCCGTGCTCCTGGGCACGCTGGTCACATCTCTCGCCTGGTTGATTATGGCCTTCCGGCCGACGGTTTGGGGCGCCGTGCTCTCGCTGTTCGTACTCGCTCTGGGTGAGATCACACAGGCCCCGCGCTATTACGAATATATTTCCCGTCTGGCGCCGCCCGGCCAGCAGGGCACGTACATGGGCTTTGCCTTTCTCCCCATCGGCGTCGGTTCGCTCATCGGAGGATGGTTCGGCGGTCAACTCATGCACCATTTCGGGGAGGTTTTGCACCAGCCGGAACGGGTCTGGTGGGCGGTCACGGCTGTCGGGCTGATCACGACAGCGATGTTGTGGCTTTATGACAAGATTCTCCGTCCGGCGGACGCCGCCCCGAGCCCGGGGAAATGAAGCATCTTGAAAATAGGAGCCTGCGAGACGCTGCCGCCGGCGTCAGGAAGCGAATCCTCGCCAGTCGCACAACGATTCGCTCAAAACCCTCCCGTTGTTTAGAATAGTGGTTCGTCCATGGACCTTCCAGCGATCCAAGCCACCCTGCGCGAGCGGAATATCGACGCCTGGCTGTTTTACGATCACCATCATCGCGATCCTATCGCCTACCGCGTCCTGGGTCTGCCCACAGATCAGATGGTGACCCGCCGCTGGTTCTATCTGATTCCGGCGGAGGGCGAGCCGCTGAAACTGGTCCACCGCATCGAACCCCGTCACCTCGACTCCCTGCCCGGCGGCAAGTGCGTTTATTCAGGCTGGCAGGAGCTGTTCGATCAGGTCAAGCTTATGCTTGCGGATCGGCATGACATCGCCATGCAATATTCGCCCAACAACCTGGTCTTCACCGTTTCGCTGGTGGATGGCGGCACGATCGATCTGGTGCGGGGCTTAGGCAAGAATGTAGTCAGTTCCTGCGATCTGGTGGCACAGTTTGACGCCACGCTGAGCGAAGAGCAGATCAAGTCCCACTTCGCCGCGCGCGATGCGATCGATGCCATTACGGGTGACGCCTTCAAGGAAATCGGCCGGCGGGTTCGCAATGGCGGCACCCACGAACTCGAGATTCAGCACTGGTTCCTGGAAGCGTTCCGGCGGGAAGATCTGGTGGCGGATGATCCTCCGGTCGTAGCCGTCAATGCCAACAGCAGCGACCCGCACTACAGTCCGAAGGCCGGAAGTTCAAAGTTCATACGGGAAGGCGACTTCGTCCTGCTCGACGTGTGGGGCAAGAAGAACACACCCGGAGCGGTCTACTACGACATCACCTGGACCGGGTTCGTCGGCAAATCGCCATCCGACCGGATGCAGGACACCTTTGCGGTGGCGCGCCAGGCGCGTGACCTGGGGGTGAAAACCGTGGCTGACGCAGTTTCCACCTGCAAACCAATCGCCGGTTGGGAAGTGGATCATGCCGTGCGGGGATATATCAAGGAGGCGGGTTTTGGAGGTTACTTCAGCCATCGCACCGGCCATTCCATCAGCACCGAAGTACACGCCAATGGCGCTAACATGGATGACCTGGAGATTCACGACGAACGCCGGATTCTTCCCAATTCCTGTTTTTCCATCGAGCCGGGAATTTACCTGCCGGAATTCGGTGTGCGCACCGAGGTGAATGTTCTGGTCCGGTCAAAGTCGGCTGAGGTGACGGGCAGGATCCAACACCAGATCGTAATCATCTGAATGGCGAATTCATCGAAATCAGCTACCGTGACGGAAGCGCAGAGGCCAACGCCCTCCGCAGCGCCGACCCAAATGTCGGTGATCGCACCTGCCCTCGGCTGGCTCATTCCGGGGGCGGGACATCTGATCCAACGGCGGTGGGTGCGGGGCATCCTGCTCATGGCCTCGATCACGACCATGTTCATTCTCGGTCTGCTGATGCAGGGGCGCGTGTATCTGCCTAATGGCGGCGACATCCTCGACATTCTGGGATTCGTGGGCGACGTAGGTGCAGGCGGTCTCTACATCGTGACTCGCATGCAAAACTGGGGACACGGCGCCATCGCTCACGCCACCGCGGATTATGGCACCAAGTTCCTGATCGTGGCCGGGCTGCTGAACTTCATCAGCGTCGCTGATGCATACCACATCGCGATTGGAAAGAAGCCGTGAGGGGAAGGACCGAATGAGCTTGGAACTCTCACATTTCAGCGCCGCGGTGCTGTTTTCTCTGTTCGCCTCGGTGGTCTTTGGAATCACCCAGCGCAACACCTCGCGCGAACAAGTCCGCTATGGACTGTATTGCTTCGCCATGTTCGTGGGCGGCGTGTTTGCAGCCGGCTGGGTGATGTGGCTGCTGCGGCACTGACGAGCGGCTCTCAGCGCGGAGCTTCCGGCTCCCACCTTCATTCTTGAAGCGTTGAAGTCCAGAAGCCAAGGGCCAGGGCCTATCCTTCCCACACAAACGCATCAAAGACGCGGCGGGTCTCAAATCCCAGGCGCTGGTAAAGCGCGACGGCCCGCAGGTTCGCCTCGGTCACGGTCAGGGACAGCATGGAGAAACTGCGGTGACGAAGGGCGGCTGAGGCCGCCGCAATCAACAGCTCCCCCAGACCGTGGGAGCGATATTCCGGAAGCACGCACACTTGAGTGACATGGCCCACATCCTGCCGCACCCGCGAGCAGAGAATCAGCCCGATCAGGCTCCGCGCGCGCTTGTGCACCGCCACGAATGACGCTTCCGGGGCAAAGGTTCCACATCCGGGAAAGCGCACGATGTTGTTCAGGAAGCGTAGTGATCCGCTCAGGGTACGGTACTGGTCGTTAATATCTGAGTCGACATGCCCGCGGTATGCCGTAGTGATGACGGCGGCGGCGATTTGGTAGTCCTGCTCCGACCAGGGGCGGATTTCAATTTCCGGATCGAGCGGAGGAGAAAATTTCCGGGCATGATTCAGCGGAAGCTCCATGAAGAGCCGCGCGTGCCGGTGGAACCCCTGTTCGCTGAAGGGCTGGGTCACGACGCCGGTCTCGTGGGCCAGCAACTGCGCCTCGATGCGATGAATTCCCGGCGACTGCTGCAGGGTCTCGATCACGTGCACCAGCAGCCTGGACTCCACTTCGTGCGGATCCCGAAGCCGGCCACCGTTGGCCACGAAAAGGTCGCCGATCACTCCCTTACTGCCCTCGTACACAAAGAAGGAGTAGCCGACGATGCGGCCGCGCTCAATGGCAGCATATCCGGGCAGTATTTTGGCGTCCACGTAGCGCAAAATCATCTCGGCGGAGCCGTTGTAGTCCCAGGAGAGAATGCGAGCCCATTCCCTGACCTCATCCTGCAGCAGAGCGCGCAGATCGACAGAGGAAAAATGCCTGAGATCAAGAATCTCCACCTGGAGGCTCCTGGAGGGTTCGGGCTTACTGAGCGCGCTCATGGCGGGCTGCGAACAGCGAGTGTAGTGCTTCGCTCCATGGTAGGCAAACGGGGGAACAACCTGAGTAACAGGCGCAGAGCCTGCCCTGCGGGAGGTCGAGCATCACGGGCTAAGGACCGGCGTCCGCCACCCAGTAGTACTCGAAACCCTGCGCCGCGAAGTTTCCGAGATGGGTGAACCTGCGGCCCGTGGTCCATTTGGCGACATTCTTCTGCCATCCTGTCTGCGTCACGAGCAAGTGCTCGCCGGGAGGGATCTGGCCCAGTTCGTAGCGGGCGATTTTCTGATTTCGATAGTAGTGCAGCCCAAATTCCGTCTCGCGGGGAAGACGAAGCACAGCCAGGGGCAGGGTATGGTTGTCCAGGCGGCTGATCTCTTCTGCCAACTGGCGTGCGGAGAGCGTCGCATCGAGTGCCGGCGCGGCGAAGCGCAGCACGGTCCCCATCACCAAAATCACCGGAACCAGGGTGACAAAGCGCAGGACACTCAGGCCGAGCCGCCCGCGCAAGGTGAGTGCAATTCCCGCGGCCAGGGCCAGAGCCAGCGCGATCGCAATCGCAGTGGCGCGGTTCCACGGCAGACGATGCTGATAAATGATGGACTGCAGCATCAAGGCGGCCACCACCGGACCCGCGGCAACGAGGGAATGCGCAGCTATGAGAACGAAGCCTGGGCGCACGTTCCCGATCATGCGGCGTCGCACATTCTCCGCGAGCAGCAATGTGCCCGCAGGCAAAGCGGGCACGATGTAGCCCGGCAGCTTGGAAGCCGAAAACGAGAAGAAAATCACGGGAACCACCAGCCAGATCAGCAAAAACTCTGAGAGGGCGTCCTCTCCCCGGCGCATCTCCCGCTTCTCCGTCCACCAGACCCGAATCGTTTCCGCGACGGCCGCGGCCGCAAGCAGTGTCCATGGCAGCAGCCCCAACAGCACAATGACTGCGTAGTACCAGAACGGAGCAGTGTGGTGATAAACGTCGCTGCTGAACCGCTGCAGGTTGTGCCGAAGGATGAACACACGAAAAAATTCCGGGTTTCGGAGCTGCACCGCGATGTACCACGGCAGCGTTGCCAGTCCGAACAGGCTCAGACCGGGCGGCCATAGGGTTCGCCGGATCAGGTGATAGTCGCCCCGGGACGCAGCGAACAGGATGACAATGACGCCGGCCAGAAAGGGCCCCACCGGGCCTTTTGCCAGTGCCGCGAGCCCAAGAAAGATGTAACCAATTGCCAGGTAACTTCGGGCGGCGCTCTCATACCACGCATACCAGGCCAGCATCGCGATGGTGAACGTGGCCGCCAGCGGCATGTCCATGCCTGCGGCGCGCGCGAATCCCACCACCCCCGCTGCTGAGGCGGTCATCAGCGCGCCGTCGAGATGAAATCGGCGGCGAAAACGTCGAAGGAAAAGGTAGGCCGCCACTACCATCAGAGTGGCGTCAAGGGCCGAGGCCAAACGCGCTGCCCAGTCGCTGACGCCGAAGATCGCGTACAAAATCATCGTCTGCCAGTAGTAAAGGGCCGGTTTTTCCAGCCAGGGTTCGCCGCCCAGAGAAGGAGTGATCCAATCATGACGCGCCAGCATCTCGCGCGCCACCTGGGCGTAGCGCGGCTCATCCGCACCCACCAGGCCGAAATAGGCGAGACCGAAGAAAAAAAGAAAGGCACAAAATCCCAGAAGAAGGAGCCATTCCCTTACCGGCCGGGAAACCGGAAGGGAGGTGACGGATTCCAACCCATCACGGCTTATCGTCGAGTTCGAGGAGGGAGGCACAATCGGCTTCAGCGCGGCGATGGCACCGGGAGACCGGGCCTGATTTGCGAGAGAATCCGCGCCGTCGCATCGGCCAGGGGTCCATCCAGCGCGCAGCCGCTCGCACACTGATGCCCGCCGCCGCCAAAGCTTTCAGCCACAGCGGCCACGTTCAGTTGGCCCTTGCTGCGCAAGCTCACGCGGAAGCGTCCGTCGGGCAACTCGCGAAAGAACAGCGCCACTTCCACTCCCCCCATGGAAAGCGCATAGTTGACCAGACCTTCGCAGTCCTCCTCCTTCGCCTGGCAGCGCGTCATTTGCTCCTGGGTTACGGAGATCCAGGCTAAGGGCCCCTCCCGATGCAACTCCGAGAGCGCGGCCCCGAGCAAACGCATCTTGGCGGTCGAATGCCCGAAATAAATGTTGCGCGCGCACTGTGCCGGGTCCGCGCCGGCCAGCACCAGCTCCCGGGCAAGGGCGAAAGTGTGCTCGTTCGTCCCGGCAAACATGAAGGAACCAGTGTCGGTCAGCACCGCGGTGTAGAGGCAGGTTGCGACTTCTGGCCCGACGGCCACGCCCGCCTGCCGCGCCAGACGGTATACCATTTCGGCCGTCGCCACGGCTCGCGGATCAATCCAATTGACGTGGGCAAAGGGCCGCCCGCTGATGTGATGGTCGATGCTGATCAGAAACCGGTTCTCCAGGCCCTGCAGCCGGGTGCGCTGAACGCTGTCGCATTCCAGGATGATGGCGGCCTCGTAATCGCCGTTGACAGAATTCGACTGGACCACTTCGCAGGCGAAGGGCAGCGACTGGTAGATGCGGGGCACGCCGTCGTGCAACACCACGTCCGCTTCTTTCCCCATGACGCGCAGAATTTGCCGGCAGGCCAGAGCTGAGCCGATGGCGTCTCCGTCTGGCCGGGCATGCGAAGTCAACAGGAAACGCCGACGCTGCTCGATCTGTTTAAGAACCTCTTGCAGCATATCTGCCCAAGCCTTCCGGTTCGGACGTCGCGCTGAGTACTACGCTTTCCTCTTCCGTGTGCGGTCCAACAGCTGCTCAATTCTGGCGGCGTAGACTGCCTTGCGATCCACTTGAAAAAACAAATCCGGGGCGCGGCGCAGATGGAGGCGACCGGCGACCTCGCGGCGGATGAAACCGACGGCTGCGGTCAGCCCTTCCAGGGTGCGCGCCGCCTCCCGCTCGTCACCCGCGACCGCGACGAAAACCCGCGCCGAACGGGCGTCTTCAGCCAGGACCACGCTGGACACGCTGACCAGGCCAATCCGCGGGTCTCCCAACTCGCCTTCGACGATGGTCTCGATCTCCGCGCGCAGGGCTTCGCCCAGACGCTCCCGGTGATATTTCTGCCCGCGCCGTTCCAAGGCCGCACCTCCGCGGGTAAAACTCTTCACGATATCAGAAAAAGTTAGGGGACGCAGGGGGGGCCGAAACGGATCAAAGGTATTCAAGAAAGGAATCAGCCACATCCGCTCCACCGTTGTTGGCGATGCGGGTGGCGTGGCGCTCCACGTCTTTCATCAGTCCGTCAAGGTAATCGCGCGAATCGGAGATGCCCACGACCCCCAAGGTCGCCCGGTTCCACAGCGCATTGGAATCCAGCTCCGCCACCGCCACATTGAAATGACCGCGCAACCGGTCCTTCAGGCTGCGAATCACCTGCCGCTTGTCTTTGAGAGATTGTGCCGCCTCGATGCGAAGCTCGAGGGTAAGGAAAGCTATCATGGGGCGGTCAGCCGGTAATGACCAGGACTGAGAGCACTCTCTAACAATCTAACGGTCACGCCTGTCGCTTACGCGATCACTTCCGCTGCGATCCGCTCGGTCACGAAGCCTTCAATCACGTCGCCCACCTTGATATCGCCGTAGTTCGCGATGGAGACGCCGCATTCCATGCCGTTCCGCACTTCGCTGGCATCATCCTTGAAGCGTCGCAGGGAGCCGACTTTGCCTTTGAAGACGACCACGTTATCCCGTAGCAGGCGCACTTCGGAGTCGCGCTTGAGCAGCCCGTCCACCACGCGGCAGCCGGCCACCGTTCCCACCTTGGGGATGCGGAACGTCTCCAGCACTTCCGCCCGGCCGTGATAGATCTCCTTGATCGTGGGTTCGAGCAAGCCGGTCATGGCACGTTTAATCTCGTCCTGCAATTCGTAGATGATCGAATGCAGACGGATATCCACTTTCTCCTGCTCGGCCAGATCCTGCGCCTTGCGCTCCGGCCGCACGTTGAACCCGATGATGATGGCATTTGATGCCGAAGCCAGAAGCACATCGGACTCGGTGATCGCCCCCACGCCCGAGCGCAGCACCTTGAGCCGGACCTTCTCACTCGAGAGCTTGGTAAGCAGGTCGGTGAGCACCTCCGCCGATCCTCCGACGTCTGCCTTCAGGATGATGCTCAATTCCTTGCTGGCGGCGGTCTTCATCTGTTCCGCCAGTCCTTCCAGCGATACCCGCGAGCTCTTGGCCAAGGCGGCTTCGCGCGCCTTCTGCTCGCGATATTCCGAAACACCCCGCGCCTTGTCGCGGTCCGCCACCACAATGAACTGATCGCCGGCCTGGGGCAGCCCCTCCATGCCAAGGATCTCAACCGGGGTGGAAGGCGGAGCGTCGTTGAGCTGGTTGCCGCGATCGTCAAACATGGCGCGGACTTTGCCGTACACGTTGCCCACCACGAAATTGTCGCCTGTCCGCAGGGTTCCGTTTTGCGCCAGCACAGTGGCCACGGGGCCGAGCCCGCCATCAAGCTTCGCTTCAAGAACGATTCCGCTGGCGGGACGGTCCGTCACAGCTTTGAGTTCCTGCAAGTAAGCCACCAGGCAGATCATCTCCATGACCAGGTTCAGGTTCGTCTTCTGCTTCGCCGAGACATCGACGAACACCGTCGTCCCGCCCCAGTCCTCAGGCATCAGTCCCCGGTCCGCCAGCTGTTTTTTGACCCGGTCGGGCAGGGCGTCGGGTTTATCAATCTTGTTGACCGCCACAATGATCGGCACTTCCGCCGCATGAGCGTGGTCGATCGCTTCCAGGGTCTGTGGCATCACACCATCATCGGCGGCCACCACCAGCACCACGATGTCCGTCGCTTTGGCGCCCCGGGCCCGCATGCGGGTGAACGCCTCGTGGCCGGGGGTGTCGAGGAAAACGATCTGGCGTCCGTAGGCAGGGGACTCTTTGTCCTGGATCGTGACCTTGTACGCCCCGATGTGCTGCGTGATACCGCCGGCTTCGCCGCCGGCGACGTTGGTCAGTCGAATGGAATCGAGCAGCGTGGTCTTGCCGTGATCGACGTGCCCCATGATGGTCACGACTGGCGGACGCGGCACGCCTTCCGTGCCCTCGCCTTCTTCCCCTGTGCCGGCTTCAGAAACTTCCTTCTGGGCTTGCTCTTCAAACGTGATGACGTTGGTTTCGGCACCGAAGAAGCGTGCCATTTCGCTGGCCAGCTCCGCGTCCAAGGTCTGATTGATGGTGGCAAAAACGCCCCGAGCCAGCAGGCGGGCAATCAAGTCTTTGGCGCGAATGTCCAGCTTTTCCGCGAGATCCTTGACGCTGATGCCCTCCGTAATGGTAATGCTGCGGGTGATGGGCTGGGGCTCGCTTGACAGCGACAGTCGCGGAGGCGGAACGTAGCCCTTCATCGGGCCTTCCTTCACCCCTCGGGGCACATAGCGCTGCCCTGGCCGGCGCGATGGCCCTCCCGGGCGGCTCCCCGGTCGTGTGGGTCCGGGCGGCAAGGCTCCCGGTCCAACTCCAAGCGGGCGCGCTCCGGTAGGCGACTGGCGGGTAGGATGCATGGGCCTGCGCTCGCCCGGACGTAGCGGTGGGCGGGCGATGGGAGCCCCGGGTCGAGGACGCTGGAAAATGGGCTGTCCCGGCACCGGGCGGCCTGGGACAGGCCGCGGTGGAGTTCCCGCGCTGGCCATTGGCGCTGCAGGCCGCAGCGGAGCCTTGTAGACAGGTCGCGGTCCGGTCTGGGGCACGATGATGCGCGGCGCCGTCGACGCGGGCGCCAGTGGCGCAGCCGGCCTCGCTGCCACGGTGGCGGCCGGCGGACCAGGTGCGGCAGGTCGAGGCGGTGCCGCAACCTGAGTCGCTGACGCAGACGGTCCCGACGGCGAAGGTGTAACCGTTGGCCGGGGCGGAACGGGTGCCGCCGGACTCGAAGCCGCTGTCTGAGGCGCGGACGGCGGGGCGGGGACCGTGAACGTCGGCCTGGGCGTGACCGTCGGAACCACCAGCTTCGGAGGCGGGGCAGGTGGCGCAGTCGGAGGCTTCGGAGCCGGCGCCTTGGCGATTGCTGGCGCTACAGGCGCGGCTGAGGTTTCGCTGGCGGGGCGGGTGACTGGAGGAGCAGCGGGGGCGACAGGCGGCGCCTGCTGTTTGCCAATAATTGCCTTTAAAGCATCTCCCGGCTTGGAAATATGGGAGAGGTCGATCTTGGTCTTGATTTCGTCCGCCTCAGCACGGGCCGTCCGGCTGGCACGGCCGGCAACCTGGGCCTGGCTGGCGGCGCGGAAGTGAGCCCGCACCTTCTCCGCTTCATGATCCTCAAGGGAGCTGGAATGGCTCTTTTTCTCCGTGATTCCAACTTCCGGAAGCACGTCGAGAATCGACTTGCTCTTGACTTCCAACTCTCTGGCCAGATCGTTGATCCGAATCTTGCTCATCCGCCCTTTCCATCCCGCTACTGTCCGCTACGTCTCCATATCAACCTCACGGCTCAGTACAAATTTTGGCGCACCCCACGGGGCATGCGCGAGCAATCCGTCTTATGACTTGTCCTCGGAAGGTTCAGGCTCCCCTTCGACTTCGGCAGACTCCGCCGCCGGGACTTCCTCCGCTGCTTCCGCCTGCATGCTGGCGGCCCCTTCGCCTCCACCCACATTGCCTTCCGCCGTCGTTCCAGCCTCGGAAACCGCGTCTTCGGCCACCACTCCCCCCTCGGCAGTTTCTGCCGAGGCCGGAGGCGTCGCTTCTCCTGCTTCCAGACCGGAGAAATAATTATTGACCGCTAGACTGATTTTTTCCACCGTCTTGGGCCCGATACCCTCGATGGCCTCGAGTTGCTCTGGCGTCATGTCAGCCAGCGCTTCCACCGTCGTCACTCCGGCTGCGCTGAGCTTCTCGATCAGGCCTTCGCCCAAACCAGGCACATTCTCCAGAGGAGTCGCCGAGGTCCCGACCAGCGCCGACATCTGTTGCTCGACTTCCTGCCGTTTCTCTTCTTCGCTTTTGATGTCGATCTTCCAGCCCAGCAGCTTGGCCGCCAGCCGGACGTTCTGTCCCTTTTTGCCAATGGCGAGAGAGAGTTGACTGTCGTCCACGACCACTTCCAGGTGCTTGTCAGCCGTGTCGACCACGGTCACGCGGCTGACTTTGGCGGGTTGCAGTGCCTTTTCCGCAAACGTTACCGAATCCTCGTGATACTCGATGATGTCGATTTTCTCGCCACGCAGCTCACGGATGATGGACTGCACCCGCATGCCTTTCATTCCAACGCAGGCGCCGACAGCATCCACGTCCTTGTCCTTGGACATCACCGCGATCTTGGTCCGCTCGCCGGCCTCGCGCGCAATGGCCCGGATCACCACCGTACCGTCGTAGATCTCCGGGACTTCGGTCTGAAAGAGATGCTGCACCAGCTCCGGCGCCGCCCGCGAAACCACGACCGCCGGCCCCTTCGACGCCCGCTCCACTCGCGCGATAACCACCCGCACCCGCTCGCCCATGGCGAAAGACTCCAGCCGCGACTGCTCTTTGCGCGGCATTCGTCCCTCACCCTTGCCGATATCGAAGATTACATCCGGACCCTCGATGCGCTTCACGGTGGCGTTTATGATCTCGCCCACGCGCCCGATGTATTCGTTGTAGACCGTGTCCCGCTCGGCTTCGCGCACTTTCTGGAAGATGACCTGCTTCGCCAGTTGCGCCGCGATCCGGCCCAGGATGCCCTCGGTTTGCTTGGGAATGCGCAGTTCCCCGCCCAACTCTACGTTAGGATCGATTTTGCGCGCATCATCCAGAGTGACCTGCAGAACAGGATCTTCTACCTGCTCGGGATTCTCCACGATGGTTTTGACCGCGAAGGCCCGAATCTTGCCCGTCTCCTTGTCCAGCTCCGCACGCAGGTTTTCCTGCGTCTTGTAGTACTTGCGCGTGGCCACCACAATGGCATCCTCCACCGCGCTCACCACAATTTGCGGATCAATCCCTTTTTCCCGGCTCAGGGCGTCAATCGTGTTATAAAGCTCACTTGCCATAGCTATTTCTCAGGAAATTGAGCGATTCACCAGCTCCATCAATGATCCAATCGCTCAATGACCGAATATTTCAGATCTCCGGCACCAGGCGCGCCTGTTCCACGTTAGCCAGATCGATCTCCACTGTTCTCCTCACCCCGCCCTCGGAATGGCGCTTTTTCGTAGCCCTGCTCAGGTCCAGGATGAGGTGTCCCTGCTGAAATTGTTCCAGTCGTCCCTCAAAATGCCGGTTGCCATCCACCGGTTGCCGCGTCGTGACCTTCATCCGGCTCCCGGTGAAACGCTCATAGTCAGCCGGACACTGCAGCTTTCTATCGAGTCCCGGAGAAGAAACTTCCAGCGTATAGGAGCCGCCGGAAACCGCATCCTCGACGTCCAGGATGGTTCCGACCTCGCGGCTCAGATTCGCACAGTCTTCGTGCGTTACACCGGAAGGCTTGTCGATCACGATCCGCAGCATGCGCGCCGGGCCCCCGCCGCGCAACTCTACCTCCACCACTTCCAGGCCCAAGGAGGGCGCCACCCGGTCTACAATCTGGCGTACCCGGTCGGTCTCAAACGCCATGAAATCAATATATTACAGCCGATCCCAGAGCGGTAGACCGCCCCGAAACTAAAAAGTGGGCTTGCGCCCACTGGTGTGTCTCGCCACAGACCGGTAACCACACAACAGTTCCAGCCATCAATATACGCCGCTGATTGCCAAAAGACAAACCGCCCCGAGGCGCCAAATCGGTGGGTTGAGATCAGCGGCACGTTTCACAACGCCCTCTGCGCAAGATTTTCTGTCACCCTAGGACAAGGGGGCGGTTGCATCTCGCGCTGTCATGCGTAAGAACGCAGAGGGTGGAGAGAATCCGCAAGGCTACTACTACTGCGGCATAGGAGCTCCAAGAGATCCCACCAGGCCAGTGTGGATGTCCTGC
>CAYOZX010000066.1:0-12561 GCA_964408515.1 uncultured Acidobacteriaceae bacterium
GGTTACCCCGCCGTGAATGGCGTCCGCTTTCATCTCACCATGAAGGCCTCGACCGAAGAGAGCACGCGCCTGATGGCGGCTGTTTTTGAGCAGCAGCTGCGCGACGTCGGGATTGCGCTCGACATCCGTACCTTTGAATTTGCCACCTTCTTTTCCGACATCACCCACGGCCTGTTTCAGCTCTATTCCCTGCGCTGGATCGGCGGCAACGAAGACCCGGACATCTTCGAATACGTTTTTCACTCCGCCAAGTTTCCTCCCAACGGCGCCAATCGCGGATATTTCTCCAATCCGCGTGTCGACGCCCTGATCGATCAGGCGCGCAAAGAGCTGGACCAGAACACGCGGAAGCAGATTTACGCGGAAATCCAGCGCGCCCTGGCCGATGACCTGCCTTACATCAGCTTGTGGTATTTCGACAACGTCCTGGTCCATTCCCGCAGGGTGCAGAACCTGACCCTCAACCCTTCGGGAAATTATGATTTCCTCAAAACGGCGGAGTTAACGGGTAATTAGGACTTTCAACTTTGGCTGCGTTGAGCTGCCCGGCGTTCTGCTTCGCGCCCTCTTTGCGTTCTTTGCGGACTTCGCAATTTTCAGACTTTTTCTGCGCCATACCGGATTCGGCCAACGGCACTTTTCTGCGTGTTACCATCGAATCGCAGCCCAAGCATCGTGAAGATTCTCTTTATCGGCGACATTTTCGGCCGGCCTGGACGGAACATTGTCAGGGACCGCCTGCCAGGCCTGGTGAACGACTACGCCGTCGATCTCATCATCGCCAACGGCGAAAATGCCGCCGGAGGCTTCGGCATCACCGGCTCGCTGGCGGAAGAGCTGTTCGAGCTGGGCATCGATGTCATCACCACCGGCAACCATATATGGGACAAGCGCGAGATCATTGACTACTACCAGGCCGCGGACGGCAATCCATACAGCCCGGCGCGACGCCTGCTGAGGCCGGCCAATTACGCTCCCGACCTTCCCGGCTGGGGTGTCTATGAAGGCGTGAAGAGCGACGTGCCGTACGCGGTGGTCAATCTGCAGGGACGCGTTTTCATGGCGGCCAATGATGATCCCTTTCGCGTCGCCGACCGTCTGCTGCAGGAGATCAAGGCCCGAGTGGTTCTTGTCGACTTGCACGCTGAAGCCACTTCCGAAAAGCAATCCATGGGCTGGTATCTCGATGGCCGAGTGACCGCCGTGGTGGGCACGCACACCCACATTCCGACCGCCGATGAACGCGTTCTGCCCGGCGGCACAGCCTATATCACCGACGTGGGCATGACCGGGCCCTATGAGAGCGTGATCGGCGTGCAGAAAGAGCAGATCATCGCCCGCTTCCTCAGCAACATGCCGGCGCGTTTCGAGCCGGCCACGGGCGACGTACGGCTGTGCGCGGTCGTGGTCGATTGCGACCCGAAGACCGGGCGAGCCACGAGCATTGAACGTCTGATGCTAGCTTGAGCGCGACTTCCGGACCCGCAGGATTCTCTCCATCTCCTTCCGGCTGCCCACCGGCAGATACTGTAGGCCTGCCCGCGCCAGGGCGAGATAGACTTCTCTCGCCGCCGGAATCTGCTTCAGTGCTCGCAGGTGTTCCCTCATCACCTCTGTGTCTCCGCGCACCAGGGGTCCGCTGAAGGACGCGGCCGGGCCCAGCCGAGCGTAGTTGGCGAGGGTCTGACGCAGGATGGGCAGAGCCATGGTTCGCGCCGCGGGCCGCGAAAGGCCGGCATGCCGCGCCACGGCCTCCGCGCTCACCAGCAACTCAATCAGCAGGGGGGAGAGGAAGCCGCACCAGGCGTGGTAGGAGATCTTGCTCCTGGGGGCGACGGAGAATGATTTTCCACCCAGATGGCGCACGATTCGTCGCGCCAGGCGCGTCGCCCGGGCGTCGCCTTCCACCGCGAAAGGGACTCCCTTGAGCGACGCGTTTGCATCGTGCACGAACGTCATCAGGGGATGCACAGAAGCCACCGCTGCCCCGGCTTTGCGAAGCACCTGCAATTGATGGCTGGAGAGAGCGCCGCTGGAATGGAAAATGATCTTGTTTTGCGGCGCCAGAACGCGGGCCAATTGTCCGGCGGCGCGGGCGATCTCGCGGTCGGGCACGCAGATCCAGATCAGATCTGCGGTGAGGACATCGCTGGAATCAGCCACTCGGGCCCCAAGCCTGCGCGCCAACTCCTGCGCCCGGCGCCGGGACTGGCGGGATTTGCCCGGCACGATCTCGCTGACGCGATACGCCGCGCCCGCCACCGCCGCGGCCAGCGTGCTGCCCCACCTGCCTGCGCCCACCACCGCAACCTGCGGCTTCGCTGCCATCGCGGCAGAATAACAGGGCATTTCGCGGGGTGGCAAAGCTGCTGCTTCGGCGCCGCCGGGGTGCGGGCCTGGCTTTTGTATATTGTCTTATGCGCAAGCCATCACGCAAACAGCCGTCTTCCACCAAGGCTCGTGTGCTCTCCTCCCGAACCGTCTATCGCGGTCCGGTTTTCTGGGTCACATCGGATCAGGTCCTGGAGCCCGCTGGAGTACGGGTGCGCCGCGACATCGTGCGACACTCCGGCTCGATCGTGATCCTCGCCGTCGACGAGAGCGGCGGCGAACGTCGCGTTCTGTTGGAACGCCAGTACCGCCACGCTGCCCGGCAAACCCTCTGGGAACTTCCCGCCGGACGCATCGACACGGGTGAAAGCGAACTGGCCGCGGCAAAGCGCGAGCTGCTCGAGGAAACCGGGTACACCGCTGCACGCTGGCGTTGCGTGCTGCGCTTCTATGCCAGCCCGGGCTTTCTGGCCGAGACGATGAACATCTATCTTGCCCACGGCCTTCGCCCCGGCGCCGCCCAGCCTGAGGCGGACGAGGTCATTCGCACCCGCCTGGTGCCGCTTTCCCGCGCCGTGAACATGGTGATGAGGGGCACGGTGCGCGATGCCAAAACCATCGCCGGCCTGCTCTGGCTGAATCAGTCGCGAGGTTTGCCAAAGCCGCACCGTTAGCGGATTTCCTGTGCTGGCGCATCCCTTGACAGCCCCCTCCTGCCGCCGCACAATTGGCACAATTGTTGGGTGCGGGTGCGACCTGTTCAGGGGCGTGCCCGAGGGGGCGTCTGTGGAACGTCTGAAAGGCACGGTGAAGTGGTTTAATAACGCGAAAGGTTATGGATTCATCGGGCGGGACGATGGACCCGACGTTTTTGTTCATTACAGTGCGATCACCTCTGACGGCTACAAAAGCCTGCAGGAAGGTGACCAGGTCGAGTTTGAAATCACCCAGGGCCAAAAGGGACCGCAGGCTGCCAATGTAACCAAGGCTTCGTAAGCCGATCAGACCCGGTCTCCAGCAGCAGGGCTTCCCACCGCGTTGCCGGTTCCGTGTCGTTGCTCTCCTTCCGAAAGCAGAGATTCCCAGCTTCGCGGCAGCCCCCGGAGATTTTGTCCCGTCCAAGGCTCCGGTTTTCTGCATCCGCGCTCCGGCTTTTCCTCGCCCGGCAAGTTGTTTAATCTTGACTTCACATGGACAACAAGGCCATAGCCGGGATTTTGTACGAAACCGCCGACCTGCTCGAAATCGACGGCCAGGATTCCTTTCGCATCCGCTCCTACCGCAACGCGGCGCAGGCGATCGAGGCCTCACCTCAACAGATGGCCGACCTGATCAACGAGCCCAAGAAAGTCCTCGAGATTCCAGGCATTGGCAAGGGCATGCTGGAAAACCTGCGGGAGCTGTTCAAAGACGGCCAGCTGGCGGTTCACGCCGATTTGCTGAAGAAGTACCGTCCCTCCATGCTTGACCTGCTCAAGATTCAGGGCCTCGGACCCAAGACGATTGCTCTCATCTGGAGCGCCTACCAGGTGTGTGACGTGGAAGGCGTGGCGAAGCTGGCCAGGGAGGGCAAGATTCGCGAGCTGCCCCGCATGGGCGAGAAACAGGAACAGAAGCTGCTCAAGGCGATTGAGGACTATCGCCGCATCGCCGGTCGCTTCCTGCTGGATGCGGCCGAACGCGAAGCGGAGAAGATTGCTGAACACCTTCGCCACTATCCCGGTGTAGAAAGGATCACTCCCGCCGGCTCGCTGCGTCGCGGCCGCGAAACCGTTGGCGATCTCGACATTCTGGTCACCGGCAAGGCCTGTGGGCACGACGGCGATCGAGAGCAACTCATCGCCCATATCATCAAGCTGCCCGGGCTGATGGAGATCATCGCGCAGGGCGAAAACAAGGTCAGCTTCCGCTTGCGGGGCGGTATGCAGGTGGACGTCCGCCTCCTCCCGCCAGAGTCATTCGGCGCTGCCATGCAGTATTTCACCGGCTCCAAGGCGCATAACGTGGCCTTACGCCAGCGTGCGCTCAAGATGGGCTATACGCTCAGCGAGTACAGTCTGGCCCGGCTCGACACCGAAGAGCCGGTCGCGGGTCGCACGGAGGAGGAGATCTACGCCAGGCTCAAACTCGACTACATCCCCCCCGAGCTGCGCGAGAACCTGGGCGAAATTGATGCCGCGGAGTCTCACCTCTTACCCGTCCTCATCACCGGCGCCGACCTGCGCGGTGACGTGCACATGCACACCGTGGAAACCGACGGCCGCAATACGATTGAGGAAATGGCCGAGGCCGCGCAGGCCCGCGGCTATCAATACATCGCCATCACCGACCACTCCAAGAATCTCGCCTTCGCCAACGGGCTGGACGACAAGCGGGCGATTGACCATATCCGGAAGATTCGCGAAGCCGCCGGCCGCTTCGCGAAGATCAAAATCTTTGCCGGCGTCGAAGTGGATATCCTCGCTGACGGCGCCCTCGATCTCTCCGACTCCGTCCTGGAGGGGATGGATATCGTGATCGCCAGTGTCCATTCGCACTTCAACCAAAGTCCGGCGGAGATGACCGACCGGTTGCTGAGGGCGGTAGAGAATCCCAATACTTCTCTTCTCGGCCATCCCACGGGACGCCTGCTGCTTCGCCGCGACGCCTATGGGTTCGATATCGATGCCGTGTTGAAGACGGCCGCCCGCAAAAGAGTCGCGATGGAGCTGAATGCCTATCCCGACCGGCTGGATCTTTGTGACCGCCATCTCCGGCTGGCCAGGCAACACGGGGTCAAGATTGTGATCAACACCGACTCCCACCACACTTCGCATATGGAGAAGATCCGCTTTGGCGTGCTGCAGGCCCGGCGGGCTTGGCTTACGAAGACGGATGTCTTGAATACCCTGCCGGCGCAGGACTTTGCCAGAGCCATGAAGCATGCGTGGTAAATTAGCGCCTGGCCGCTGTTCGGGATGGACCGCTCGATTTCAACCAAGCTGAGAAGTAGTCCGGGGAGTCCGCAGCGTACACTGCATGTTTCGCATCTCCCGGGTAAGGATTGCATCTATTCGACATGGAATTCCGACTGCTTGGCGGCTCCGGTCTGAAAGTCCCGGTCCTGAGTTTTGGCGCTGGCACGTTTGGCGGCCGCACAGAATTCTTCCGCAGTTGGGGCGCCACTGACGTTGCCGAAGCGACACGCCTTGTGTCCGTCTGTCTGGAAGCGGGCGTGAACCTCTTCGACACCGCCGACGTTTATTCCGACGGCGCTTCCGAGGAAATTCTGGGCAAAGCGGTCGCCGGGCGTCGCGCTCAGGTCCTGATCTCCACCAAAGCCTCTTTTCGCATGGGCCCAGGCCCCAACGACCTGGGATCATCACGGCATCACTTGCTTTCCGCCTGCGAGGCCAGCCTGCGCCGCCTCGGGACCGACTACATCGACCTCTATCACATGCACGGATTCGATGCCCAGACTCCGGTGGAAGAAACTCTGAGCACGCTGAACCGGTTGGTTGAAAGCGGCAAGGTGCGCTACATCGCCTGTTCGAATTTCTCCGGCTGGCATCTCATGAAAGCGCTGGCCGTGTCCGACCGCTACGGTTGGCCTCGCTATGCCGCTCACCAGGTCTACTATTCGCTCATCGGCCGGGACTATGAATGGGAACTGATGCCGCTGGCGCTCGACCAGAAAGTAGGAGCGCTGGTCTGGAGTCCGCTGGGCTACGGCCGGCTCACGGGTAAGATTCGCCGCCATTCACCACCGCCTCCCGGAACCCGGGTGCAGCAGACACCTGAGCAGGGGCCGCCCGTCAGCGACGAGCATCTCTTCCAGGTGGTGGATGCGCTGGACGATGTTGCGAAAGAAACGGGAAAGACTGTGCCCCAGATCGCGCTCAACTGGCTCTTGCAGCGCCCTTCGGTGACCAGTATCGTCATGGGCGCGCGCAACGAGGAGCAGTTACGCAACAATCTCGCCGCCGCCGGCTGGTCACTGTCCGCGGAGCACATGGCTAGGCTCGACAAAGCCAGCGCCCGCACCCTTGCTTATCCCTACTGGCACCAGCGGATCTTCGACCGTAATCCCTCTCCGGTTCCACTTTAATGGCTCAGGCTTCGCAGGAATAGTAGGCGTCGTCACTGGAACCGGATAGAATCGGAGCATTCGAGGTGTGCCATGCCCGACGAGATTCCTTCTCCCGGGTCGCCGGACTCCGCCCCCGGTCAGGCCGGGGACCTCGGCCCAGGCCCCGGCATCAACATCGGCGAAGAATTCGGCACCGCCAGGCGCAACCTGCCGCCGGCCCGGATCGTCGCCATCACCCTCGCGGGTGTTGCCATCATTCTTGGAGCCATCGCTTTTCTCGGACGAGCCAAGCCGCAGGGAGACGGCTCCGTGGATAACATCGCCGCAGCCGAAGTGCCGGATCAGAATTCGGTTTTGGTGGCAGTGAACGTGACCCTGCGAAATTCCGGCGAGAAACCACTCTGGATCCGTACCGTCAAGGCTACTCTCAAGACTGACGAGCGCGACTTTACCGACGAAGCGGCCTCAGCAGTAGACTTCGATCGTTATTTTGAAGCGTTCCCTGCGCTCAAAGCGCATGCGCTTCGCGCTCTGGTGCCGGAAACCAAGATTCTCCCTGGCGCTCGGGTGCAGGGAACGGTGGTTGTGAGTTTTCCCGTAAGGCTTGACGCCTTCGACCGGCGCAAATCGCTCAGTGTCGCGATACAACCCTACGATCAGCCTTTGCCGGTGGTGCTCACCCGGTAGAAGGGCCGCTCCTTTCGGACCCATTGCCAGTGCTGATCTTTCGCCTGCTGGAGACCGCCATCGTCGCCTTGCCCAGCCAATCCCGTCACTGAGTCGCAGTCACGGGCGCAGGTGCGTTCTTGGGTGTGCTCAGGTATCCCGTGGCTTTGTTCTTGTCGACTGTCCATACCACCAGTTCGTACAACATGCGGTCGCGCCCGCTGTAGAACTGAATGGGCTCGCTGACGTTGCGGTCCTTCTTCTCGATCGTCCGGTCGTCGGAGGTGACGTTCAGCGTGAATTTTCCCTTCCTGGCATCGGTTTTCCTGAGCTGCAGCCCCACCGTCGAAACCGGTTGCGGCTTGGCGCCCTTGATCAGAGTGAACTCGTAGTAGTTGCGGTCACCCTTATGTTTCAGGATCTCTAGGTCCTGGCGCGTATTGGCGACCAGGCCGCTCTGCACCCCTAGATCGCCGATCGTGCTTTGAAGCCTGGCTTTGGTGGCTTCCAGGTCGGCCTTGGTGGAAGCCACATCGGTCTTGACCCCGCCCACGTCGGTCTTGACCCCTTCGACTTCCCCGGTGACCGCGTTGATCTGCTGCTTCTGCTGCTCCGCCAGGCGTGCTTCCGCGGCGCGCTGCTGCCGTAACAGCTCCGCTGATCGCGATGCCATCTCCTTCTTGGTCATGCCCAGTTGCTGGGCGAGAGTCTCGTCGTCGGCCTCGGCCGACTGCATGCGTTTGCCCAGATCGGCGACCTGGGCGCTGCTCGCCGTTTGCTCCTTGCTCATCTTGTCCAGACGACCGCGAAGGTCGAAGATGAAGTAGAGCGAGCCCACAACATAGAGCACGCCAATCGCCAGCAGGATCCATTTGCCCGCACTGCTCTCCGTCTCTTGCACTTCCGACACAGGTTCGCCGTCGTCTGCCATGACACTCCTCCCGTGAATCACATAGGATGTCGTTCTAATTGTTCAAGATGCCTTGGGAAGTGTCAATTACAAGTGGGGTGCGGTCAGACATGCGCCTCAGGACAGCGGGTGGTCGGAAATCCCGGTTCCTTCTGTCCTGGCATGATTTTCAATCTCCCGACAAACCTCACAACTTGGCCTTCCTGAGCCGCAGCGAATTCGCGATTACCGACACGGAACTGAAGCTCATGGCCGCTGCCGCCAGAATCGGGCTCAGCACGACGCCAAAGAAGGGATAAAGCAACCCCGCCGCAACCGGTACGCCCAGCGAGTTATAAAGAAAAGCGAAAAAAAGATTCTGGCGGATGTTCCGCATCGTCGCCTGGCTCAGGTTGCGGGCGCGCGTGATCCCGGCCAGGTCGCCTTTGACCAGGGTTATGCCTCCGCTTTCCATGGCCACGTCCGTTCCTGTGCCCATCGCAATGCCCACGTCCGCCTGCGCCAGGGCGGGCGCGTCATTGATGCCATCGCCGGCCATGGCGACCGCGTGGCCTTCCTGCTGCAGCCGGCGCACGGTCTCGGCTTTCTGCTGCGGCAGGACCTCGGATTCGAACTGCTCCAGGCCCAGGTTCTCCGCCACCCTCCGCGCCGTGGCATGGCTGTCTCCGGTTAACATCACGATGTTGAGTCCCTTCGCTCTAAGATCGCGCACCGCCTGCGGCGTCGATGCCTTGATGGGATCCGCGATCCCGAGCAACCCGATAGCCCTGCCATCTGCAGCGCCGAAGACTACGGATTGACCCAGGTTCCGCAATTCTTCAGCCTTCGGTCTCAGATCGGCCACAGCGACGCCGTTCTCTTCCAGCAGTCGCTCACTGCCTACCAATACCAATCTTCCATCGACTCGCGCCCTCACTCCGCGTCCGGTGAGAGACTGAAATTCATGAGCTTCCCCCACGGTCAAATTCCGGCTTTTCGCGGCTTCGAGCACGGCAGCGCCCAGGGGATGTTCACTGCCCTGCTCCGCAGCAGCAGCCAGACGCACCAGTTCCGGCTCGTTTTGTCCGGCGGCCGTTACCACCGAGATGACCCGGGGCTTCCCTTCGGTCAGCGTTCCGGTCTTGTCGATCACCACGGTGTCGACCTTTTCCATCCGTTCGAGCGCCTCCGCGTTCCGGATCAGCACCCCGGCGTGGGCTCCCCGTCCGGTGCCCACCATAATCGCAATTGGCGTCGCCAATCCCAGGGCGCACGGACAGGCAATGATCAGGACCGCCACCGCGTTCACCAGGGCATGCGCCAGCCGGGGCTCCGGGCCCCACAGACCCCATGCCGCAAAAGCCAGGACCGCGATCGCAATCACTGCTGGCACAAACCACGCGGACACGCGGTCCGCCAACCTTTGAATGGGCGCACGGCTGCGCTGCGCCTGGCTGACCATCTGCACAATTTGCGCCAGTAGGGTTTCACCTCCCACGCGCTCGGCCTGCATGATGAACGATCCCGTGCCGTTCACCGTGGCGCCGATCACCCGGCTTCCCGGCTGTTTTGCCACCGGCATGGACTCGCCGGTAATCATGGATTCATCCACCGCGCTGCTACCCTGCAGGATCACGCCGTCGACCGGAACCTTCTCGCCGGGACGCACGCGGAGCTGGTCGCCGCGCCGGACCTGCTCTAAGCGGACAGCGGTCTCCGAGCCATCGCGCAAGACGCGCGCCGTTTTGGGGGCCAAATCAAAGAGCGCACGGAGAGCCGCCCCCGTGCGGCTGCGCGCGCGCAGTTCCAGAACCTGGCCAAGCAGCACCAGCGTGATGATCGCGGCCGCAGCCTCGAAGTAAACCGGCGGTGCTCCGCCCATTTCCCGCAGCGATGCCGGGAAAACCCGCGGAAAGACTGCCGCCACAAGGCTGTACAGATACGCGACCCCGGTTCCCATCGCGATCAGGGTGAACATGTTGGTGGAGCGGTTGACCACTGACGCCCAGCCGCGCTGAAAAAAGGGCCACCCGCCCCAAAGCACAACCGGCGTGGCCAGGAGCAGCTCAATCCGGGGCAGCCATCCTTCCGGCAACTGATGTTGCACCTGCATTCCCGGCAGCATGTCGGCCATGGCGACCGCGAGCAGCGGAGCCGTCAGCGCCAGGCTGATCCAGAAACGCCGCGTCATGTCGCGCAGCTCGGGATTCTCTTCTTCTTGGGCCGTGACCGTGCGCGGCTCCAGCGCCATGCCGCAGATGGGACAGTTACCCGGCCCGGACCGCACAATCTCAGGATGCATGGGGCAGGTGTATTCCACCCGGGCCGAAGCCAGCGGAGACTCGGCCTCCAGTGCCATGCCGCACTTCGGACAGGCGCCGGGCTTCGACTCCCGCACTTCCGGGCACATCGGGCAGACATACCCGCCTCGGGAAGTGGCCGCCGGCTTGGTCGCAGGGGCCAGTCTCGCCACCCTGTCTGAGCCTGGCAGCTTCACCCCTGCCGCGGACCCCAGTTGAATCAGAGCCGGCCCTGCTGACGGAAGGCGCTGGACAAGATAGGGCTCCGGATCACGGCGGAACTTTTCCGCACAACCAGCGCAGCAGAACCAGTAACGCTTTCCGCCATGCTCCAGTTCGTGCTTCGTGGCGCCAGGATCGACGGTCATGCCGCAGACCGGATCCCTCACCGCTGCGGCAGACTCATGAGCATTGTCCATGTTGGAAGTCGAAGACGGCGGCAGTCGCCGCGCGTGTTCAGACTATATTAGATTCATGGGCTTTATGGGGCGATTGCGATAGCGTAGGATGGCTTCGGATTCACCAGTTCCCGCTCGCTTTGCGACGTCCTCATCTTGATCCAGGAGGAAGCTAAGACCGATGACCCAAATGGAGGTCGCCTACCGCTACAACCCTCCGGTGACTGAAGCGACCCTGCGCGCGCTCGATGGCATGCGCGAGGTTTATGGCGTGCGGCGCATCAGCTTCAACGAACACGAGCGGGTGATCCGCGTCGAGTTTGACGCCTCGCGCTTCAAGGAGCCGGTCGTAGCCGGCCTCCTGAGGCGCACCGGGCTCGAGCTCGCCGAACGACTGACTCTCGCCTGAGGCCCGGCGCGGATGGGCGAAATGCCTGCCCTGATTCGACCAATGGTCGAAGATTGCCTCGTAAAGCTTTTGGGGTGAACGGACTTCGGCGGGCGATGGTATTGCTGGGGGAGGGTAGGTGCTCGACCAAGTAAATGCAAGGGGCGCCCAAGAAAACCTCTGGCCGAAGTTTTTTCTCTGGAGCGCCCCGTTGCGCGCCACTTCGTCTGCCAACGGAAAAGCACCCCCGCTGCCATTCCACAAGCTACTGAAAAGACTGGGCCGCCCCAGCACCGGCCTACAGTCTGCAGGGTAGGAATTGCCCGTAGGGGTAGAAAGTTTTACGCTGCGGGAAGGGCTTGGCACGGAGCCTGCCGAACTGCTGTGGAAATCCGCTAAAACCCGCTCGGGAAGCCCGTTTCGGAACTTCTGAGTATTCCGGGAGTGGACCCCCCTTTGGTAGGTCGCAGCCACCTCACTCAGGGGATCCCTGACGACCTTCGGGCAAGGTCTGTTAGCTAGTGTTCTATTGCCCAGCGATCAGACGCGGCAACCGGCCTACGATCCGGCGAACAACCACCGCCGCAAAGCCCACCAAAGGATAGCCATGACCGCGACTACGACCGACCAAAACATCGGTGAATAGATCGTCATACTTGGGAGAAGCGCAACATCGATCCCAACTTGCTGCCCCGGCTTCCCCGGCCCTGGGATTCGCACGACGATGTAACAATACGTGACGACCACCAAAACCACGACAGTGATAAGCATGGCTGCGATGGTCTTCAGGACAAACATTCTTACCTCTACTCAGCCTGTATGCGAAAGCATGTTCCCGCGTTCTTCCAACTGAGATGGGTTGCGATCCCTCGATAGTCGCCTGAGTCGATCATGGCGAGTATCGCCTTTTGATCCGCGCTGCACGGCCATTGTGATTCAGATCACGTTCATCCTTGTTTCGCGTCACGGTGCCGGAGCGACTGTCGCCTAGAAGATAGCTGAGAGATGCAGTGCGGAGGGCACTTATGTCGAAGCTATTGAGGTGGGCGTTCTTTAGTTTCACGTTCTGCGCCATGGCGGCTCCTCGCGATGCCAGGGCGATGCCGAATTTCGCCCGAAAGTTAAACGTTCCCTGCGGAACTTGCCACACCACCATCCCGAGACTGAATGAGACGGGATACAAGTTCCGCGCCGCAGGGTTCCGTCTTCCTGAGTTCATCGGCAAGTCCGAAGAACAGAAGTTCGAATTCGGTGATTATTTCGCCGCGCGCCTGCAGGCGCGCTATGACACGCAGATCACCAATCAGCCTAATGGCGCGCCTGTCGCCAATGTCATTAATAACATTCCCGGCCCGCGCACGACCTCAAATTCTTTGAGCTTCCAGGAATTTACCCTGTACCCGCTCACCGGCTCGTGGGGCAAGTTCTTCGGTTCTCTGGCAGAGCTCTCGACTTCACCCGAAGACGTGTTTGAAATCGAGAAATCATACTTCCCCATCGTGTCCGGTAACTCCGAAAGG
>CAYOZX010000066.1:12571-14341 GCA_964408515.1 uncultured Acidobacteriaceae bacterium
TCGGCGATGTTGCGGGCATTTGACGGGCCGGTGGGGGCCATTTTTCTGCTTTCTTTGGAGAGCCTCCGACTTCACCCGAAGACGTTTTTGAAATCGAGAACGCGTACGTCCGCATCGTTTTCGGTAACTCCGACAGGTTCTTCACCTCTCGAGTAGGCATCTTCCACCCTTGGGAGGGCTTTGGAGCATCGGATCGCCCTTTCAGCAATGTGCGTCCTTTCTTCCAGACGGTTCCGATCTCCGCTGGCGGCAGAGCGGTCCCGTTCGTGTTTCAACCCTGGGGGTTGGATGAGGCGGGCGCCGAGTTTGGAGCTGATCTCAAGAGGTTGTCGCTGCGTGCGGCGATCCTAAATGGCATCCTGATGCGCTGGGAGGGGGAACCGAACAGTTTTCTACCGTTCCCGGCACAGACGGGTCCATGGAAGGGCGCCAATCAGGCCACCGCTGCGCTCACCAAGCCTTTCGATTCGCCGGGTCATAACGTACCTGATTTCTCCGCCAACGCGACTTACATTCTGCATCCGGAGGGCGGTGGCATCTCCCTGCTCTACTATCGCGGCAATGTGGCCACGCCCACTCATTGCATCGACGGCACCGCGATTGGCCAAACTAGCGCAACCACGGGCGAGGTCTGCGGTGTCACCGGCGCCTCAGCTTCCGCACCCCACGGTACGGTCGGTAACACGGACTTTGACTTTTCCAGCGCTACCGCGTACAGGAACAACTTTGACCGGGTAGCGCTGTACGCGTCTTATCCCATCGGCAAGCGCTTTCTGCCCCAGGGCGGATTGCAGTATGGGCGCGACACCATCCCGGTTAGCCCGGCCGCCTTCCCTACGAATCCGGCCCTGAAAAAGTTCGACAGCAAAGGCGCGTTCGTCGAAGGTGTCTTTACCTTCAATCAATATCTGACCGCTGGTGTGCGTTACGACTGGTATAAACCCAAATATGCCTCCGCGACCTTCAACACCCAGTGGGCAATCACGCCCTATATCAATATCCCCTTGCAGAATGGGTTCCAGATCATCGCCGAGTACCAGCACCGGGATTTTCAGATCAATGCCTCGAATAGTCGCCAAAATGACACCTTCCAGGCACGGATCATTTTTATTAAATGACGCTTCAAACTTGAACTGGAGCTCTTTTATGACACTGAGCGCAAGAGCCGTCTCAATTCAGTTTCGACACACAACCCAGATGCGTCACACAACCAGGATGCGTCCGTCAGGAGAACTCCCATGAAGCGGTCAGTTGCAATTGCTCTGGTAATAATGATGGCTTTGTGCTCCGCGGCCTTAGGCGAGAGCTCTTCGCCCAAGGATCTCTTCGTTAGCCGGTGCGGCGTGTGTCATGGCCCGGATGGCTCGGCGAAAACGTCGATTGGGAAAAGCATGAAAATCCGCGATTTTCACCTACCGGAAGTACAACAGCAGTCAGACGCCGGCTTGAAGATGGTAATCGCCAAGGGTAAAAGTAAGATGCCGGCGTTTGAAAGGAAGCTGAGCGCGCAGCAGATTGACGATGTAGTGGCTTACATCCGGGAACTAGCTAAGAAATAATGCTGCGCACAGCCGCAGCTGCCCTTTGAGTTATTCCTCATCCTTCAATGTGACGTCTTTCATTCCCTTGATTTCCGTGATCACGATTGCATGAGTCCCGGTTCGCTCAAAGACGATCCCGCTCGCCCGCACGTATTTGCCCACAAACGGCATCAGTACCTGCCGTTGATCCGTATCGGGCATCTTGGCAGAGATGGGGAAATACAGCCGA
>CAYOZX010000067.1:0-14157 GCA_964408515.1 uncultured Acidobacteriaceae bacterium
CTCCCCCGGTGGGATGCCCCGGAGGATGGGGCACCGTTCATCCGCCCCCCTGCTCCACGGCCTGCAGGTACTGCGGCAGGGCCCTCGCGGCATATTCCGGATCTCCACCGTGCGGAACCGGGACGGCGATGCGGGGCGGCATAAAGCTGATTGTAATGGAAGGCGAGATAAGCTGAGATTGCAGACCCCTGGACCTGGATAGTGAGGCAGGGATTCTGCACTCAAGTGGAAGAGTCTCAGATTGCAGAATCGAGAATGATGAATCGAGATGACCTTCAGGTCCTGAGGCGTGTCGACTCGCTCGCCGGGATCACGCCGTTCTGACCCTGCCCTTAGCGGCTAAAGCCGCCGATGCTGGCTGGCGTTTCCGGCACGACCGAAGGTCGTGCCCTCCCGCTCGCGCGCTCCCGAGTCTGGAGCCAGGGGCGGATTGAAACGCTGAGGCAAGATCCGACGCACCCTGTGTGCCGATTCTGCAGAACTCGGCGATCTGAATCTGCAGTCTGCCTACCCTGCGACTTTCTCGAGCGCCGCCACCAAAATGCGATCCTGGGCGGGAAACACGGTCCGCAAATCCAGCAGCACGCGACCATCCTCCACCCGAGCAATCACGGGAGGGTCGAAGTTCCGCAGTTCCGCTGAGATGCTATCGGCGCTCTTGCCCTCGCAGGCGATCGCCAGCAGGCGTGTGGGCAGCACGGCCGATGGCGCGGCGCCGCCTCCGATCACGGATTCGCCGTCCACGATCTCGATGAAAAGCCTGGGCGACCGAAGCTCGGCGGCCACCGTTTGTGCGCGTGCAGCGATCTCATCTCTCGACAATGCGATCATCTTCAGCGCCGGGATGGTGTCGTAGTCTCGCTTTACGTAGGCCAGCAGGGTCGCTTCCAGAGCGGCATACACCATCTTGTCGACGCGCAGGGCACGGAACAGGGAATTGGACCGCATGCGCGCAATCAGGTCGCTGCGGCCGCTGAGCATGCCGGCCTGCGGGCCGCCCAAAAGCTTGTCACCGCTGTATGTCACCACGTCCACGCCAGCTCGCAAGCTGTCGCGCACGCCTGGTTCCCCATTGATTCCCGCCAAGCTCAGGTCATACAGGGCTCCGCTGCCCAGATCCTCCATAAGAGGGAGATTGCGCTTGTGCGCCAGGGACGCCAGCTCGGCGAGGGACGGCTGTTCGGTAAATCCCGTGATCTGAAAGTTGGAGCGATGCACGCGCAGCAGCAGGCGAGTCTTCTCGGTGATAGCGCGCTCATAGTCGGCGAGCCGGGTGCGGTTGGTGGTGCCGACTTCGCGAAGGATGGCATTGGACTTTGCCATTACTTCGGGGATGCGGAACGATCCGCCGATCTCGACCAGCTCGCCCCGGGAGACGATGGCTTCTCCGCCTTCGGCCAGCGTATTCAGCGCCAGGAGCACGGCAGCCGCGTTGTTGTTGACCACGATCGTGGAAATGTCAGACGTGGCGCGGGCGCCCTCGCCCGCGAAGTGCCTTTCCAGCAATTTGCGAAACAGGCGGTCCACGTGGACATCGCGTTTGCTACGCTCGCCGCTGGCCAGATCGAATTCGAGATTGGAGTAGGCGCCGGAGGCTTCGCGAACATGCTCGAGCGCAGACTCAGCCAGGGGCGCGCGCCCCAGATTGGTGTGCAGGATTACGCCGGTGGCATTGACGACCGGCCGTAGCGAAAAACGCACCGCATCCCGCACCTGGCGTTCAACCGCAGCCGCCACTCCCGAAAGAGCCAGCTGAACGCCCTCCGTATCCAATCGCCCGGCGGCAATTTCAGTGCGCAGGCGGTCGAGCACGGCGCGAGCGGCGTCGGCAACCGCGGCTGAACCTTCACTGGCCAGCACTGCAGCAAGGTCTGTGCTGCGCAGCAGTTCATCCACGGAAGGAAGCCGGCGGTAGAGCTCGCTTTTGGACGCCACGGACATGGCAAACGATTATCCCATCGCTTGCCCTTCGAATCCAAAGGGTGCAGGCTCGCTATCGCAAAGCACGCCCGAGCCGCAAGGAAGCCTGCTGCAAGCAGGGGACAAAAGCGAGTCGACTGTAGCAATCCCAAGCGCAGGTTAATGTCTGGCAGATAAGTGGAAGTAGCCGGCTGTTCTAAATGGCGGAACCAAACTTATATCTAGCCTATCTCATCCAGTTACACTAAGCTCGTGCGCTTGAAAGTGCGGTGTCGATTGTCTATGCGACTGGTTTCAGGCCTTCTGTTCCTGCTTGCAAACGTCGCTACCTTTGCCCAGCCGGGCGCCCTAACAGTTCCCCGAAATATCGCCGATTTGTCGCGGCAGGCAGCCACGATCGTGCGTGGACAAGTCATCCTGGCCAGAGTTGAGCCGCATCCTGAGCTGACCAATCTCAGCACGATTGTAGTCACTCTGCGAGTCTCAGAAACCCTGAAGGGTAATGCCGTGCCGGTCCTTACGTTCAGGCAATTCATGTGGGACATCCGGGATAAGTACCGCATGGGTGGCTATACAAAGGGACAAGAGGTCTTGCTCCTGCTGAACCCCGTCAGCAGCTATGGTTTGACGAGTCCGGCGGGGATGGATCAGGGCCGTTTTGTGATCTCGCGGGATGCGAAGGGGAATGCCACCGCAGTCAACGGTTACGGCAATGTCGGGCTGTTCGCCGGGGTCACGGCTCAAAAGCGCAAGCCTGCATTTTCCCCTGCCGTCAACGAGCTCATACTTCGGCACCGCAGCGGCGCGATTCCTCTGGCGCAACTGGAAGAGGTGGTAAGACAGTTTGCCGGGACGCTATGAAACAGGCGGCCATCACCGGGATGTGGCGCGGGTCTGCGGCAATCGCCGTCAGCCTGTTTGTGCTGTGGCCTGCCTGCATGTTCGCGGGTGGGCCGTTATTTGTGGGCGGTCCAGGGTTTGGGGTCGATGGGCGGCCCTTCACCTGGGACCCGGCCGCCATGCCCATCCATTACCGCGTGGATGGCGGCGCGACGGCGGCGACCAGCAGCGGCCAGGTGAAAATAACCAACTCCGCCGGTCTGGGGCGTGTCCAGCAAATGTTCCAGACCTGGCAAAGCGTTTCCACCGCCGCCGTTTCCTTCATGAACGCCGGCTCCATTCTCCCGGTGACGGGGTTCAGCGACGGCGATGTGAGCACCGCGGGGGAATTCAATGCCGTGTTCGGCTCCTGCCAGGCAGGGACTCAAAGCCCGGTAATTTTCGACGCGAACGGCAGCCTTCTGGCGCAGTTAGGGGTCGATCCGCTGGTCATCGGTTTTTCTGCACAATGCAAGCTGAGTTCCAGCGGATTCATTGTCTCTGATCTTGTGCTGCTCAATGGCGCCTTCCAGAACGGCGCCAGCGGCCCGCAACTGACCGCGAACCAGTTCAATGAAGCGATTGTTCACGAACTGGGTCATCTGCTTGGCCTGGACCACTCGCAGATCAACCTCGATCTCTTCACCACCGTGCTCCGGACGGGACAAATAGGTGCCTGCGACATCGACGAACTAGCCGGCCTTCCGCTCATGTTCCCGATCGCCTTTTGCCAGGCGCGCGTCGACGTGGGGTTGCCGCAGCTTGCGCCCGATGATCTGGCCTGGATTTCGCGCCTGTACCCCGGTCCGGGTTATGCCACGAGTTATGCCACCATCTCCGGGACCATCTATTTCTCCGATGGACGGACTCCCACGCAGGGCGTGAATGTCATCGCCCGACAAGTGGACAATTCCGCTACGCCACAAAACGAATCGTTGCGCATCGCGGTCTCGGCTGTGTCCGGATACCGCTTTACGGGAAATCCAGGTCAGTCGGTTACATCAAATTACCTGCCATGCAGTCCGCCGGGAAGGAGTGGATGCCCGGCATCGGGATTTTTTGACGACAACTCCGCCGGCAGCCTGATTGGATCTCGCTCTGCCGCTGTCTACGGCACCTACGACCTGCCCGTCCCGGCAGGCGCCAGCTACCGGATCGAGGTGGAGTCGGTCTTCCCGAATTTCACCGGCGGCTCAAGCGTTGGCTCGCTGGACCCGCCGGTTGCGGTCCCCGGCGGAATCCTGGAGTTCTGGGACAGCCAGGAATCCTCCCACGACGATCCCACCGCGTCCGATGTCATTCCCACCAGTCCCGGTGAATCTCTTACCGGCGCGGACATCATTCTCAACGGCACAAATCCGCGATTTGATCAGTTCGAGGATGGAGGCGCCAGATTGCGGACCGAACCCATCTGGACGGAACAGAGCAGGTGGCGGAGGCGGGAGGAGGCATGAGGCGCGCGCTCTCACTGGCGTTCGTCTGCGTCGCTCTGGTCTTGTCGATGGCTTGCGGCGGAGGTGGGAGTGGAGGCGGGGGCGGGGGAGGAGGCGGAGGATCCACCGTACCTCCACTCGTGATCACGACTACCTCTGTCCCAAGCGTGGTGCAGGGCCAAGCCTTCAGTTTCACGTTTCAGGCCAGCGGCGGGACCGGCGCACGCACCTGGACGTCGCCCGATCCGCTGCCGCCCGGTGTGACCTTGTCTTCCGGCGGGAGCCTGAGCGGAACTCCCACGGTCTTCGGCGGATCTGGGTTCACCGTTCAGGTCAAGGATTCAGGAAGTCCGCCGCAGACCGCTTCGACCGTCGCGGTTCTTTTCGTGGTGGGCATTCTGTCGCTTAATAACATCAGTTTCCCGGATGCCAACAACGGCATAGGGTATGAATCGGATTTTTTCCCCACCGGTGGAACCCAGCCCTACAGTTTTGCAGTTACCGCCGGCAGTCTCCCGCCAGGAATGAGCGTTTCGAGCTTCGGCGGTTTCGCAGGAGAAATCAGTGGAACCCCCGGTCAGCCGGGGACTTTCAATTTCACCGTGCAAGTCTCCGACGACGGCCAGGGATCCCTGCACCAGATTGCCAGCTCCCAGTTCACGCTGCGGGTGACAGCCATTCTCCAGATTACGAGTGGGCCTCCTGACGGTATCGTGAATCGGCCGTATAGCGGGGGTTTCACCGCCGTAAACGGGAAGTTGCCCCTCAATTGGACGGTGCCCTTCGTGCCCCAGGGCCTGGCCTTTGATGCCACATCCGGCATTTTCAGCGGTACACCCACGGAAGCCATGGCCTTAGGTTTCACTGTCAGTGTCACCGATTCAAGTTCCCCGGCCCAGTCCAGCATCGCCAGCGTTCCCTGGTCCATTTTCGGCCCTATTGAATTCACGCAGACAGACTTGGGATCGGTCCAGGCCAGCGGTGGCGGCGCTTTTTTCGGGATTCCGTTCACGGGCGGTAAGCCCCCCGTGACATCAACCCTGGTTTCCGGAGCTTTGCCCTCCGACATGCAGCTTGTCAACAACGCTATCGTTGGAGCGGCCACACAAATCGGGCACTACAGCATAGGCGTGCGCCTCCAGGATTCCGCGAATCCTCCCCAAACCGCAACCGCGACCCTGACGTTTACGATCACGCCTCTGTTCCCGGAGCTTGCCAACAGCACCCTGCCGGGAGGAGTGGTCGGCTCGCCTTACGACTGGGGAGTTGCCGCCAGAAATGGCCAGCCACCGTTTTCGTGGAACATTCAATCCGGCTCTCTTCCCCCGGGGCTGATGCTTGATTCTCAGGGAGAGATAAAGGGAATCCCCACGCAAGCGGGCGAGTACGACTTCGCATTGCAGGTGACGGACTCATTCAGTCCGCCCGATACCACCGGGACCTCCGTTACCATCAACGTCACGAACGCTCCCCGGGGCCGGAATGACACCATCGCAAAGGCCACGCCGCTCACAAGCGGTACATATTCCGCCACCATCAGTCCTTACGCGGGACCGGGATCGGTCGACGGCGACTATTACAAGCTCAGCGCCCAACCCGGCGCAGTGGTATCCGTCTCGATTCGTGCCAAACGCCTTGCTCCTCCGACTCCCTTGGATTCCGTAGTTGAAATCGTTGACGGCTCCGGCACTCGTTTCACCACCTGCAACGACCCCGCATCGGCGTTCCTAAATCCACCCCTGCTACCCGATCCCAACCCCAACAACTACGCCGACGCCTGCATCAACGACGACAATCCGTACACCGGCACCACCGACTCCGACCTCACCTTCAAGGTTCCGGGGAGCGGTGCGGCCCCGGTCACTTTCTACGTTCACGTGCTGGATTGGCGAGGCGATGCGCGCCCGGACATGGGGTATGAAATATGGATAAGCGGCGCGAATTAGCGGCGTCATTAGAGGTCGGCCGCCCGCGGGCCCCAGGCCGGACTGGCGGACGTCGGTCCCGCCTGCCCGGCCTCCGCGTTTCAGGCTATCTGCCCACGATCTTGCTCTTCAGGCCCCCGACGGCGCTGAGGACCTCGCCTTGCTCGCGGGCGGGCACCTTGAATTTGTTCAGCGTGTCGGTCAGGGCCTTCACCGAGATGGTCCAGTCTTCCTCGGTGATGTTCAGGCCGGTGTGGGCGGTCTCCAGGTCGCGGCCGGTGTATTTGCAGGGGCCGCCGGTGGCTACGCACAGAAAGTCCACGACGTGCTGGCGCACCCGAACCTTCGAGTCGTTGCTCAATCCTACAAAAAAGCGTGATTCTTTGGGGTCGGTGGCCAGGCGGCCGATAAAGTCGTCTGTAACGGCGGCCAGGGCGTCATAGCCGCCCAGGCGTTTGTAGAGGGTGTCCTGGGCAGCAGCCTGCGGGGCTGCCGTGCCGGGGAGGGGGACGGCGAAGCTGGTCAGAGTGCCAGCCGGCATGAAGCCCAGCATCAGGGCCATCAACACGGTCTGGCGGAAGGATCGTGACATGGAATCTCTCCTGAAATGAATTTGTATCGGGGGCCCGTCAGATATACGCGCCGCATAAGAATCCGGATTTCGGCTGGAATTGTCAACAAGATGCTTGACCCGGGGCGAACGGGGCGTTGCGGCCCGTTAGTCGGTTCAGCCCACTTCCACCAGGCCGTAAGACTTCTGCCAGCGCGTGCGCATGTGCCGCAGAGCGCGGTCAATTTCTTCCTTCGGAGTCTCTTGGTTCGGGACTGCCAGGACCGCAGAGGCTTCGCGCTTGGCGGCTTCAAGCAGTTGCCGGTCGCGAACCAGATTGGCCACCTGGAAGCTGGGCATGCCGGCTTGACGGGTGCCGAAAAATTCACCCGGGCCGCGGAGCTCGAGATCGAGCTCTGCAATCTGGAAGCCATCGCTGGTGCGGACCAGGGCGTCGAGGCGGCGCTCGCCATCCTCGGAAACCTTGCCCCCGGTCATGAGAATGCAATAGGACTTGGCGGCGCCGCGCCCGATGCGTCCGCGAAGCTGATGCAGCTGGGCCAGCCCGAAGCGCTCCGCATGCTCAATCACCATGACGGAAGCATTAGCCACATCCACGCCAACTTCGATCACGGTGGTGGAAACAAGAATGTCGATCTCGCCTCTTTGAAACCGGCGCATGACGTCCTCTTTGAGGCTCGTTTCCAGGCGCCCATGCAACAGGTCGACACATAGATCGGGAAAGACCTTCTTACTGAGCTCCCTGTACATCTTGAGAGCGGCCTTCAGCTCGGACTCCTGGTTCTCCTCGATGACGGGATAGACCACATAAGCCTGATGCCCGGCGGCCACCTGCTTGCGCACGAACTGCCAGACCTCGTCCGCTCGCTCGTCGGAGACGCGGCGAGTCACGATGGGCGTGCGGCCAGGCGGCATCTCGTCGAGTACGCTGATGTCGAGGTCGCCATAGAGAGTGAGGGCGAGGGTACGGGGGATCGGCGTAGCGGTCATGACCAGGACATCGGGTTCGACCGGGGCCGCGGAGGCGTGGCCAGGTGGGGTCAGGGCGCCGTGCTCGGCCGGGCGGGCGAGAACACCTCCCCCGCCGCCTTCGTCGCCGGACTTCTTCATCAGCTTGAAGCGCTGCATCACGCCGAAACGGTGTTGCTCATCCACGATGACCAGGCCGAGTTTGTGGAACTCCACCGTCTGCTCGATCAGGGCGTGGGTTCCGATGACCAGTTGCGCGTTGCCCCGGGCGATGTGGCGGCGAATGTCGCGCTTGCGGTCTTCTTCCAGTGATCCGGTGAGCAGCACGATGCGATAGCCCGTATTTTCGAGAATGCGCCCGGCGGAGAAATAGTGCTGTTGAGCCAGAATTTCGGTGGGCGCCATGAGCGCCACCTGGTAACCATTCTCGATGGCAATGATGGCGGCCTCAAAGGCGACGATGGTCTTGCCTGAGCCTACGTCGCCCTGCAGTAAGCGCCTCATGGGAAAGGGCTTCTCCATGTCGGAGGCGATTTCCTTGAGGGCGCGCTTTTGTGCCGTCGTGGGGTGAAAGGGAAGAATTCTCTTGATGGCTTCGCGCGCGCGGTCGTCGAGGCGAAAGGCGATTCCAGTCTGCGTCTTCTGTTCCCGCCGTTTGAGCTCCAGCCCCAGTTCGACAAAGAAAAGCTCTTCAAAAATCAGCCGGACATGGGCGGGCGATCGCGCGGCTTGCAGGTCCTGCAGGCTTTCGCCAGGATCGGGCCAATGGACTTTCTCGAGAGCCTCCCGTGGGCCAATCAGGCTCAGGTGCTGGCGGACGGCGGTGGGAATGTCATCCGGCAATTGCGGCGGCAAGTTCTGAAGAGCGCCGTGAATGATGCGACGAAACCAGCGGGGCGTCAGGCGGCCCTGGCCGGCGGACTCGTATATGGGAACGATCCTGCCCACCTCCAGCGAGACTGCGGCTTTTTGCTCGGTTCCGTTGCTGTCCTCGGAAGCATCTCCCAGGATCTCGAACTGCGGTTGCACCAGCTGCAGCGCTCCCCCGTGCATGTCCTGCTCGACCTTGCCGTAGAGCGCCACCAGTTGCCCTGGCTTGAAGCGGTCCCGCAAATACGTGGCGTTGAACCAGATAGACTTCAGACGGCTGCGGCCTTGTCCAGCCGTCATTTCGAAGATGGGCATGCGCCGGGTACGGAACAGGCCGGAGGTTCGCACCTCGGCGATGACGGTCGCCATTTCGCCCGCCCGCAGCTCGGAGATGCTCCTGGGGTTGACCCGGTCTTCGTAGCGGAAAGGGAGATAGTGCAGCAAATCGTCAACGCTATGAATGCCTTTGGCCGCAAGCACCTCTGCCAGACGCGGACCGATGCCTTTTACGTACTGCACCGGGGTGGACAACTCCAGCATCCCATGGATGTTAGCAGGGACAGGGCCACGAGCATCCGCCCGGTTGCGAATCCCCAAAATCGGACTCAGTGCGCATCCCATGACAAGACCGCGCACGCTGCCTTACCCTTATCCCGCTGCCTTACCCTTACCCGATGATAAGAAACTTCCTCCAGTCACTGGCGGCTGTGCTGGTGGGAAACGCCGCGTATTTTTCCCTGGCGCGCTTTCTCCCCTCGAGCCTGCAGCATGAACCGTTTCGGCTGGATCTCGGGCTCGCGCTGGATGCCGGCCTCTGCCTGGTGGCGCTTGCCGTCATCAAACTGCTGAGCAGCCGTGATACGCGTTCCAAAGTGGGAAAGTTGTAGTCGTTGAACCACAAAGAGGTTACTTTAGGAACTCGGTCTTCGCTCTTCCTGCGGCTACAATCCGGGCAGGAATATGCAAAAGATCGCAATCCTCTACGATGCCAGCCAGGCGGTGCTGTCCACATTCGACCTGGACGAAGTTCTGCAGCGTATCCTGCTCATAGCGCAGGACTATTTCCACTTGCAGAACGTTGCCATCCTGATGCTGGACAAACCCACCAACCAGTTGCGTGTGCGCTGCCAGAGTGGGGGCAGCGACGAGCTGCGCGACATGCGGGTGGCCATTGGGGAAGGGCTGATCGGCACCGCCGCGGACAAGAAGCGTCCCCTGTATGTGGCTGATTTTAATACAGATAAGCGGTACACTCCGTGGGGAAAGAAGACTCGCTCGGAGCTCGCCATTCCGCTGATGGTACGCGACGAAGTGGTAGGCGTGCTCGATGGCCAGAGCGAGAATCCCAATCACTTTGACAATGAAACCGTCGACCTGCTCACGCTTTTTTCCACCCAGGCTTCCATGGCGCTCCAGAATGCGCGACTGTATTCCCTGGAACGCCGCCGCGCCTCGCAGCTGGAGGCCATCAACGCCATCGCACGCGAGGCGACGGTGGCAGTCGATCTCAAAGAGCTGTTGTCGAAGTCCTGCGCCAAGATCCAGAAGGCATTTCCGGTGTCGCATGTCTCGATGTTGCTCAAAGACGAGGAGCTCCTGGTCCTACGGGCGCACTACGGAGATCTGACGCTCCGCATCCCGGAGGGCGGGCGGCTGCCTGTGGAAGCCGGTTTGTGGGGACGCGCGCTGTTGGAAAACAAGACGCTCATCGAGAGCGACATTCGTGCCAACCCCAATGACGAGGATATTTATCGGGAGACGGTCTCCCGGATGTGCATCCCGCTGGTTGCCTTCGGGCAGACCCTGGGGGTGCTGGTGCTTTCCAGCGTGCATGCCAACTCATTTCCTGCGGCCGACATACAGCCCCTGGAATCGGTCGCCGACATCTGCGCCACCGCCATCCAAAACGCGCACTACGTGGAGCGGGTGAAACAACTGGCCTACCTGGATGGCTTGACCGGAATTTTCAACCGCCGCTTCTTTGAACTTCGCATCGAAGAGGAGATCGAGCGCGCCCGGCGGTATGCGGGTGGGATGGCTGTCATTATGGTCGATATCGACCACTTCAAGCGTCTGAACGACGAATTCGGACACCTGCTGGGAGACGAGGTATTGCGGCAGGTTTCCTCGATTTTCTACCAGCAGCTACGCAAGATCGATGTGGTTTGCCGCTATGGGGGAGAGGAATTTGCCATCCTGCTGTCGCAGACCGGCCCCCAGCATGCCATGGGAGTTGCAGAGAAGCTGCGGCGGCTGGTAGAGGCCTGGCAGTTCCCGGGAGTGCCGCGCTCGGTGACCATCAGTGCGGGCACTGCGACCTTTCCCGACCACGGCGTGACGCGTGACAAGCTGGTTCAGTCAGCCGATGCCGGGCTCTATGCCGCCAAGCAGGCGGGAAGAAACTGCGTACGCATGGCCTCGCCCCTTCCCCAAGGGAACGCCGCTGCCTCGGTCTAGATGTCCGCCTCCGGGTGCCCCTTCTGAAGACGCAAGTCCTGTTCCAGCTGGCGTTGCTGCTCGCGCAGTTCGTGTTCCAATTCGCGCATTTCCCGCTGCAGCTCATTCTGATGTTCGCGCAGTTCCCGCGCTGCTTCTTCCAGGCCGGGCTTGATGCGCCTGACCTCGCGCACGGCGCGCTCAATCTCGGGCTTTACTTGCGCGATCTTCGTGCGCGCATCGCTCAGGTCGATGACGGTTTCGTCCGCATCCACATCGATCTCGGGCAGTTCCAGGCTCTCGTCCAGAACCTCCGACTGATTGCGCTCGGGAATGGTCAAGGTGAGGGTTTGCTCCTTACGCTCGCGAATGATGCCAACTGCGAGCGCGGCGCCTTTGCGATTGCGCACCGCGCGCGTGAAGTCGCTGCTGTCGCTTATCGGTTTGCCTTCCACCTTCACGATCACGTCGCCGGCATGGAAACCGGCGGAATCGGCGCGGCTGCCCTTCTCCACCGAGCGTACCAGCACACCCTGACCGTTCTTGGCTCCGAAGAAGTCTCCTAACTGGGGAGTCAGGTTTTCGACCATCAGCCCGCTTCGCGCGGATGAATGCACCACGACGATCGAAACCGGTACGTCGATATCCGGCATCATGGGCATAGCGGGCAAGACGGGCGATACGGGAGTGGCCAGAGTGAAAGGCCGGCCGGGCGTCCAGGCAAAAGTCTTCTTGCGGTCCGCCAGCTGGGTCTTGAAGGTCATGGGCTGCCCATCGCGACTGATTCCCAGCTCGACGGTGCGTCCCGGCGGAATCTCGCGGATCATCCGCCGCAGTTGTTCCACGCTCTCCACCTGGCTGCCGTTGATAGTCAGGATCACATCGTGCTCTTTCAGGCCAGCTTTTCCGGCGGGAGCGTCCTGATCAACCAGGGTCACTTCGACGCCGTGCTCCTCCTTGAGTTTGAGTTCGCCCAGACGGGCCGCGGTTACGTCGCGGGTATCGACGCCGAGATAAGATCCGCCGCCGAAGTCCTCACTGGAAAAACCGAAGGTTTCGCCGAACGGATCGTGCACCGACATCTGCGCCCCGTAGGTCACAGCGGTCGCAAACAGCACCAGGGTCAAAATTGCGAGGATCGATTTGCGCATGTTCGCTCCTCCTGCCTTCCGGCGGTAATTACCGGTCACCTTCAGCGGCTGGCGCGGAGAAAGTTAATATCTCCGGTGGTGGTCCGAACCTTGAGCACAGGGCCGCCTCCATTCAGAGCCCCCTCGGCGGTAGCTGTGCCCGGGCCCCACTGCCCGCCTTCCGTGGTTATCTGAATCTCAGAAAAATCAGAGCGGATGCGGTGTCCGTTGGCCAGCTCAATCGCGGCCCGGATGGTGACGTTCAGGCTCGGGGCCAGGTACACGGTGATGTCGCCGGCCGAGGTTTCCAGTACCGAGTCGGGGCGGTCGCCGCCCTGCACAAATTTGGCCACAATACCGCCTGCGGCGGTTTCCGCGCGCGCCGCACGAACCCCATTAAGGGCGATGCTGCCGCCCCCGGTCTGCGCGCGTACCAGGCCAGTCGCGGAAATCAGACGGATGCTGCCCCCGCCAGTTTCGATCTCCGCGGGGCCGGCGATGTCGCCCAGTTCAATACTACCCCCGCCGGTGGTCACCTTCAGAGAACCGGAGCAGCGCTGCACCTCGATATTGCCGCCCCCAGTTTCGAGAGTGGCCCCCTGCATTCCCGAGACCAAAATCACGCTGCCCCCCCCGCTCTCGGCATTGATCTTGCCCTTAGCCGTCTCCACTTTAATGTCGCCGCCACCGGTGCGCAGGTTAAGATCGCCGCCTGTTGCCCCGACGTCGATGCTGCCCCCACCGGTTTCAGCGCTGACTGCGCCATCGATATCGTCGAGCCGGATGGTACCTCCGCCACTTTCGGCTTCTACACGGCCCGATAAGCCTTTGGCGGCGACGTCTCCACCGTCGGTCTCCACCTTGACCAGATCGAGACCGCGCGGCACGTTAAAAACGAACTCGCTGGAGGAACGGTGCGGGTGGCTGCCCTGCCACTCGCCCAGCACCCAGGCGGTGTCGCCGCGGACGGAAACGCTGATCTTGTAAGAGTCGAACTCGCGCCGCGCTTTTTCTTCCGACGAGGCGTAGGACTGGCTCTTGATCGCGTAATCGATATTCTGCTGCGAACCCCCGGTCACGCGTACCACTCCGCTATCCACCTTCACCCGCAGATTCTTGGCTCCCGCGACCGACCCGGTAATCTGGCGCAACCACCGCCCATTTTCCTGATATACCCGCACTTGCTCGCCGGGCCGCGCTTCCTGTGCGACCGCCAGCGACAGGAGCAGCAGATGCGCAGCGATGATGCTGTATAGGTTTCTCAATGATTTCACCTTTCTCTCGATTGGCTGTCGCGCCAGACTGGCTGGCGCGATGCGCAAGCTTCAATCAATCTCCGCCGTCTGGGCCAGCACGTTGCGGGCCTGCGAACGGATGTACTGGTTCTGATCGTTCTCCGATAGTCTTTGCAAAACCACGCGGACGCTGCTGTCGGCACGCACCGGTTCGAGCAGACGGACGGCTTGCCCGCGCACGCCGGGATTGGCGTCGTTCACCAGGGCTTCCAGCACCGCATCCCGCACCCGAACATCATTCTTCACGTACGATCCCAAGCCCTCGATCGCCTTCAGGCGCACGCCGGGATTGGAGTCATAGCGCAGCGCGTAAAGGAGGGCCTCGCGCACCCGAACGTCGTTGGGGGTCTGGGTCAGCAGATCCACCGAATCCATGCGCACACCCGAGTTGTAGTTGTTGCGGGTGGCAAACAGGAGTAACTGCTGAATGCGCTGATCGTTTAACGATCCCTGAGCTTCCTGGGTTGAGGTGGTGTTGTACTTGATGCTGATGCGGTCTGATCCCGCTTCCTGGGTGACCGACTGAATTCCAGTTACCGAAGCCTGAGCTGCCGGCTCAGCGATAATCGCCTCAGCTGCCGGCCTTCCCTTCATCACCGTGTAGGTCGCCCCAATCCCGCCGGCAAAGCCGGCCATAAGAATTGCAGCGGCCAGCGCCGGAGCAAATCGAATCTGGTGCAGCCATTGGGCCGGCTCAAAAATCAAACGCTGCCACCAGCCCCCCTGCTC
>CAYOZX010000068.1:0-14139 GCA_964408515.1 uncultured Acidobacteriaceae bacterium
ACCTTCGCCATGCGCGTCTGGTTGAAACCAGATCGCATGGCGGCGCTGGGCATTGCGCCCTCGGCGGTGCGGGATGCGCTGGCGCGAAATAACCACCTCTCGGCTCTGGGTCAGACGAAGGGCTCCATGGTGTCGGTAAACCTGGTGGCCAACACGGATCTGCGGACGGCTGAGGAATTCCGCCAGCTGGTGGTGAAGGAAGACAAGGGAGTGGTCGTCAGGCTGGGCGAGATCGCCGACGTCGTGCTGGGAGCGCAGAACTACGATCAGGATGTGCGCTTCAACGGCGAAACCGCCACGTTTATGGGGATCTGGGTGTTGCCGACGGCCAACTCGCTGGACGTGATCAGCAGAGTGCGCGAGGCCATACCGGCAATCGAAGCCCAACTGCCGCCGGGAATGAAGGTCGGGATTCCCTACGATTCCACAGAGTACATACGGGACGCGATCAAGGAGGTGCTGCGCACGCTCAGCGAAACCCTGCTGATTGTGATCGTGGTCATCTTCCTGTTCCTGGGTTCGATGCGGTCGGTGCTGATCCCGGTAGTGGCGATTCCGATTTCGCTCATCGGCGCGGTATTCCTCATGCTGGTGGCGGGCTTCACCATCAATCTGCTGACCCTGCTGGCGATCGTGCTCTCGGTCGGCCTGGTGGTGGATGACGCCATCGTGATGGTGGAGAACGTGGAACGCCACCTGCACATGGGCAAAACTCCCCTACGCTCGGCCATGGACGCGGCGCGGGAACTGGTGGGCCCCATCATCGCCATGACCCTCACTCTGGCCGCTGTTTACGCGCCGGTGGGCATCCAGGGCGGATTGACCGGAGCGTTGTTCCGGGAATTTGCCTTTACCCTGGCGGGCGCCGTGATCGTCTCCGGAGTGGTGGCGCTGACGCTCTCGCCCATGATGGGCTCGAAGCTGCTGCGCGCCGGCGACACCGAGCGCGGCTTCGCAGGATGGGTCAACCGTCGCTTCGACAGCGTGCGGAATGGTTACACCCGCGCCCTGACCGGCACCTTGCAGTACCGGCCTGTGGTGCTGACGTTCTGGGCGATTGTGATCCTTCTGATCGTGCCCTTTTACATGTTCTCGCAGCGCGAGCTGGCGCCGGCCGAGGACCAGGGCGTGGTGTTTGGGGTGATCCAGGCCTCCGCCAACTCGACCATCGACCAGACCAACCTGTTCACCACCCAGGTCGCTGACGTGTATCGCTCGTTTCCCGAGAGCAAGAGCATCTTCCAGATCACGTCGCCCAGCGGCGGCTTCGGGGGCATGGTGACCAAGCCCTGGAGTGAGCGCAAGAAGACCGCACAGCAGCTGCTCGTGGAGTCGATGGGGCCGCTATCGCGCATTCCCGGCGTTCGGGTGATCCCGCTGACCCCGCCCCCGTTGCCCGGAGGCGGAGACTTCCCCGTGGACTTCGTGATCTCCTCGGCGGCGGAGCCGGAACAGCTGCGTGAATTTGCCGGCCAGCTGGTGCAGAAGGCGTTTGCCAGCGGCCTGTTCATCTTCGCCGACGCGGACCTGAAATTCGACCAGCCGCAGACCGAGGTGGTCTTCGACCGCGATAAACTCCGCTCCCAGGGCGTCGACCTGACCCAGGCGGGCCAGGATCTTTCAACCCTGCTGGGTGGGGACTACGTCAACCGGTTCAGCATTCAGGGCCGGAGCTACAAAGTGATTCCCCAGGTCAAGCGCACCCAGCGGCTGACGGCGGATCAGTTAGAGGGGATGTACATTACCGGATCCAACAGCAAGCTGGTTCCTCTGTCCACCTTCGCCACGTTGCGCACCACGACCGAACCGCGCGAGCTGAAGAAGTTCCAGCAGCTGAATTCGGTGCGCGTGCAGGGAGTGATCCCGCCGCCGGTTCCGCTCGACAAGGCGCTAACCTTCCTGGAGGACGAAGCCAGGAAGATTCTCCCCCAAGGCTTCACCGTGGATTACGCGGGCGAATCGCGTCAGCTGCGGGTGGAGGGCAGCAAATTCCTGGGGACGTTCCTGCTGTCGGGAATCCTGATCTACCTGGTGCTGGCAGCGCAATTCGAGAGCTTCCGCGATCCCTTCATCGTGCTGGCGGGCTCGGTGCCGCTGGCCATTTCCGGGGCGCTGCTGTTTTCTTTTCTCGGTCTGACCACACTGAACATCTACAGCCAGGTAGGGTTGATTACTCTCGTAGGACTGGTCTCCAAGAACGGCATTCTGATCGTGGAGTTCGCCAACCACCTGCAGGAGACGGGCCGGGACAAGCTCAGCGCCGTGATTGAAGCCGCCAGCACCAGGCTCCGCCCCATTCTAATGACGACCGCCGCCACGGTGGTCGGCCACTTCCCGCTGGTTCTGGCGACGGGGCCCGGAGCAGGCGCGCGCAACAGCATCGGTTTCATGCTGGTGAGCGGCATGATTATCGGTACGCTGTTCACCCTGTTCGTGGTGCCCTCGATCTACATGCTGGTGGCCAAGACGCACACGCGCTTCGCCGAGGAGGCGGTTGAGATGGAAACCTCCGAACGGCCGCTCGAGGTGGCGGTATAAGAAGCCAAGCCGCAAACTGGCGCCCAACGGTAAGATAGAACCACGAAGGACACGAGGGATCACGAAGGCATTCGGCTCACAGCCCGCTTCGTGCTACTTCGTGTCCTTTGTGGTTTTGAAGGTCAGATTCCTGCCATTGCGGCCGATGCCGATCCGGGCGTTCCGGTACTCCAGTTAAAACCGAGTAGGCAAAGTTGTCGCCGAGTTTTTGACTCGGGCTGGCCCGGCACCCTACCATACACCGACCGGGGATTCCTTCCATGATCGACCAGACCGTCTCCCACTACCGCATTACCAGCAAGCTGGGCGGCGGCGGCATGGGAGTGGTCTATAAGGCGGAAGACACTCAGCTCGGACGCTTCGTGGCGCTGAAGTTCCTGCCTGACGAACTGGCCCGCGACGCGCAGGCACTGGAGCGGTTCCGGCGGGAAGCGCGCGCAGCCTCGGCCCTGAATCATCCCAACATCTGCACCATCTACGAGATCGGGACGCATGAAGCCCAGTCCTTCATTGCCATGGAGTTTCTCGAGGGCACAACTCTCAAACATAAGATCACCCATCGCCCGCTGGAGATGGGCCTGCTGCTCACCCTGGCCATCGAGATCGCGGACGCACTGGACGCCGCGCATTCGAAGGGGATTGTGCACCGCGACATCAAGCCCGCGAACCTGTTTGTCACCGAGCGCAACCATGCCAAGATTCTGGATTTCGGCCTGGCGAAGGTGATGTTGGAGCACAGCGAGGCCATCGATGCCGATACAGCCGGACCCACTGCCGGAGTCAACCTCGAGCACCTGACTTCGCCGGGCTCGGCGCTGGGTACGGTGGCTTACATGAGCCCGGAACAGGCGCTGGGCCAGGAGTTGGATGCCCGCACCGACGTGTTCTCGTTTGGCGTGGTGCTCTATGAAATGTGCGCTGGCCGGCTTCCGTTTGAAGGCGGCACATCGGCGGCAATCTTCAATGCCATTCTCAACAAGTTTCCCACTCCGCCCGCCCGCCTGAACCCGGAGCTTCCACAGGAACTGGAGCGCATCATCAACAAGGCCCTCGAGAAGGACCGCGATCTCCGCTACCAGAGCGCCAGTGAAGTGCGCGCCGACCTCAAGCGGCTACAGCGTGACTGGCGACCCTCGTCACGGCAAGTGGCCGCGGCCGAGGACACCAGCGTCCCAGCGGCAGCCCTGGAGAGCGGAAAGACCGAAGCTCCGGCCGCGCCGCAGCGCAGTGTGCCCATCCTGGCAGGAGCGGGCCTGCTGGCCCTGTTGGCCGCTGGGGCCGCCGGTTATTTTGTCGGCCGGAGAAGCATCACAACTCCCGTTCCCACCTTTCGCGAACTCACCTTCCGCCGGGGCGCTCTGGTATCCGCGCGCTTTGCCCCCGATCCGCGGTCGGCGATTTACAGCGCCTCCTGGGAAGGCGATCCGCAAGCCGTCTTTGTGAGTTCTCCCAATTCGACGGAATCGCGCGATCTGGGACTGAAGGAGACTAAGGTCCTGGCGGTCTCCTCCACCGGGCAGATGGCGGTGCTGCATCGTTTGCGGGTCAGCGACAACTCTTTCACCCACGTGGGAACGTTGGCTCAGCTTTCCGTCGGCGCGGATGCTCCCCGCGATCTGCTGGACAACGTCGAGGAAGCAGACTGGACCCCTGACGGCCAGGCACTGGCCGTGGTGCATGTGGTCACGGGAGTGCGGCGTCTGGAGTATCCGGTGGGCAAGGTGCTGTATCAGACTCCGGGATGGATCAGCAGCTTGCGTTTCTCCCCCAACGGCGACCGCCTGGCGTTCATCGATCATCCGCTTTTGGGCGACGACGGGGGGACGGTCAGCGTAGTCACTCTCGAGGGCAAAAAGACTGATCTGACGGAACGCTGGGCCAGCGCCTTTGGCCTGGCCTGGGCGCCGTCCGGGGACGAAGTCTGGTTCACGGCCACAGCGACGGGATTCAGCCGTTCGTTGCGCGGAGTGAGTCTTGCCGGCAAACCGCGCGAATTATTGAGCGCCCCGGGCACTTTGACCCTGCATGACGCCGGGGCTGGCGGAAGGGCGCTGATCTCGCGCGATGCCATGCGGGCAGGAGCGATCGGCCTGGCGCCGGGCGAAACCAAGGAGCGCGACCTGAGCTGGCAGGATTGGACGGTTCCCTTCGCGCTCTCCCAGGATGGAAGAGTTCTGCTGTTCACCGAGGCGGGAGAAGCCGGGGGCGGAGAATATGCGGTCTTTACCCGGGAAACGAATGGAGCGTCCGCGGTCCGGCTGGGTCAGGGATCCTCACGGGCGCTCTCGCCCGACGGCAAATGGGCGCTGGTGCTGCGGCAGAACATGTCACCCCCCGACTTTGTGCTGCTCCCGACTGGCGTGGGACAGCAGCGGGTGGTGTCGACCGGCAGCGTCGTTCCCAACTTCGCCCAGTTCTTTCCTGATTCCAGGCGCATTTTTTTCGACGGCCACGAAGGCGCTCACGCCTCACGGATCTACGTCATGAATCTCGACGGCGGACAACCCCGCCCGATCACCCCGGAGGGCTTCAGCCTCCGATCCGGTTCACTGTCGCCCGATGGCAAGCGTATTGCCATCCTCGGGACTGAAGGAGTGGCGCTCGTCCCGATTGACGGAGGTGAACCGCAGCTCATGATGGGATCGCAGCCCGGCGACCTGCCGCTGCGCTGGACCAGGGATGGCGAGGCGCTCTACGTCGGACGGCGCGGGGATACGGCCTGTCCGGTGGCACGCCTGGATGCCCGGACCGGCGCCCGAACGGCTTGGAAGACCTTCTCGCCTTCGGACGTGGCCGGGGTCATTGGAGTGGTCTGCGCCCATATCTCCGCCGACGAGCAGCACTACGTATTTGGCTACACGCGCAACCTGTCTGATCTCTTCCTGGTAGAACACCTGAAGTAGCCGGGAGGTTGCGGCGTCGGCGATCGACTCACCTCCCTGCGAGCTCTTCGATTCCAAGGATCAATTCGTCAGCCGCGGAGCCTCGGTGGCGGCCGGTTGTGTCTGTCGCTCGAGGCGGAGCAATTCCGACACCACCTGGTGCCGAAGCCGGATACGCGAGACGATGGAGCGCGCGTCTTCCCCGAGAGTCCCGGCTTTCTCGGCAGCGGCGATGGCATGTTTGTACAAGGCCTGAGCCACCAGGTACTTCTGATTCTCAAGATAGAGGCTGGCGAGAGAACACAGATTGCCGGCAAACGCCATCCACTGCTCCTGGCGCTCTCGCTCCGCGCTGTGGGAAGAGTTCTCTGAAGTCTGCGGCCTCGAGGCGGCTTCGATTCCCTCCTCAAGTCGCGTGATTTCCCTTCGCAACCAGCCGCTCAGAGCTTCTTCCAGCTCCAGTTTCGTGCCGTAACGATAGAAGTAGTCGATGGTCTCGCCCTTGTCCGTGAGCTGAATGAACCTGCAGGGTGAAGGCAGGCCTTTCAGTTCGCCAGGAACAAAGCTCATCAATGCGCATTCGGCGCAGGGGTGCGGCCGGTTGGGATTTCCGAAATTCGGACAAGCCGGCGAGCCCTCGAACACCCGCGGGTGGCCCCACGGAGTCTGGGGAGAAGCCTCGTAGCCGCCGGTTTCCAGGAACTTCAACTCGAGCCTGAGCAACTCCAGCAGGACCTGCTTGTCTTGGGTCATGTGCCACCTCGCCTCGTTGCTATCAGGGTCGCAGAGGTGGCTCAGATGGGGCCGTGGGCTCAGTCACCGCAGCATGTGATCTCAATCACGAACTGGATACTTCCACTCGACCCCACCGAAACACACAGATTCAGGCGTGGACCGTCTCAGAACAAACCCTTCGGGTGAGATAATCTCCGGCGTCATGCGTCTTGGTCGCTGGTGTCTTGCGGTTTACCTGGTCGGGACACTGACGCTTCCATGCCTGGGAAGGGGAGGACGTGCTTCCTGGAATGGAACCCTGCGTGACGCTGCCGGAAACCCGGTCCCCGATGCCGCGGTCGGGTTATATCCGTCGTCTGGAGGTGCCGAATACTTGACCCGCACCTCGGCGCGCGGCGCTTTTTCATTCCCTGAGATTGCTGGGGGGAAGTACGAAATTTCGGTGAGCATGGGCACGGCCGTCTTCAAGTCGAGCACGAAGATCGAGATCAAAAGCGGAGCCACGCTGGCCGCTGGCTTGAGACTTTCATCTCCGCAGGAAGGCCGGGTGGAGGTCGGCGACAACCCGGTTTCCGTCACGCAGTCCAGCGGAGGCGAGCGGCTCTCCAGCGGAGAGGTATCCAGCCTGCCTTTGAACTCGCGCGACTTCAGCAAGCTTTTGCTGCTCGCGGCCGGCACCATGACGGACGCGAACGGAGCCGCCAACTTCACGCAACAATTTGCGGTCAATGGGCAGCGCGGGACAGCGACTGTCTTCGCTCTTGATGGCCACGACACAACCGATCCGGAAATGGGCGGTGCCACATTCTCCAATTTCAATGTGGACGCGATCCAGGAAGTCCAGGCGAACTCCGGGGTGATGGCGGCGGAGGTCGGCCATGGAGCCGCGAGTTACACGAATATCGTGACCCAATCCGGCTCCAACAAGTTGCATGGAAGTGTATTTTCGTTTGTGCGCAACGCCGCATTCGACGCGCGTAACTACTTTGATCATGTTGGGTTCGATGGCCGGCGCATCCCGCCGTTTGTGCGCAACGAGTTTGGCGCGACCAATGGCGGCCCGGTGATCTTGCCGGGGCTGTACGACGGACGAGACCGCACTTTCTATTTCGGCCAGTACCAGGGATTTCGCCAGGTGCTCGGGACGACCCAGGTCTTTCCCGTGCCGACTGCGGAGGAGCGCCAAGGCATCGATACGACTACCTTCCCGGGAGACATCCTCACGGTTGCCGTCAACCCGGCGATCGAGCCGGTGCTCGACGGCTATCCCCTGCCGAACGATCCCAACGGCCCCTATGGCCAGCGCACTTATGCAGCGTCTTCCAAGGTCTCGACACACACGGATCAATTCTCCGTCCGCATCGACCACCGCATCTCAGACAAGGGTCAGCTCTTCACCCGTTTCAGCCTGAACCAGGTCACCGGACCGGTGACTAATCCCGATCAGACGGCGATTGATCCCAGTTTTGGCGTGCAGTTCTTCGATCATCAGCGCAATGCGGGGGTAAAGTACACCCGGACCGCGGGTCCGCGCCTTACCTGGGAGACATCTCTGGGCTACATTCGCAGCACGCCCTTCTTCCCTGCAGCCAACCACACTCAGCCGGCGATTGGATTTGGAGACGGGCTGTTTCAGAACTTCAACGCAGCCGCGGGATCGATCTTCGGGTCTTACTCCAATCTATACCAGATAAAACAGGAGTTGACCGGCCTGCGCGGCGCCCACACCTTCAAGTGGGGAGTCGAGATCCGACTTAACCGCGACTCTACCATCTTCGGCATTGCTCCCAACGGCTCCTATTCTTTCGGGGGAGGAACGGCGTATTCCCCCGTTGCTATTCCTTCCGCAAGCGGGCAGCACAACATCGCGGCGGGAGATCCGCTGCCCGATTCCTTAACCGGACTGCTGACGGCCACTCCATATTCCTACAACATCAGCGCTCCCGCCGACTTCACCCCGATCGGACACAAGTTTGACGAAGCTGGAGTGCGGCGCGAAGCCTACAACTTCTATTTTCAGGATACATGGAAGGCCACTCGACAGCTGACTCTGACCTACGGGCTGCGCTACGAGGTCAACAGCCGAATTCACGAGCCCACCAAGCGGACCTCCCTGCCGGTGTTCCTCACTGCCCAGGGCAAACCGACCTCCTACTGGAACACTCACGCCACGCAGCATTACGTGATCAACCCCCAGCCTCCTTACGATCAGGACTGGAGCGGGTGGGGCCCGCGGCTGGCCATCAGTTATGGCCTCTCCAGCAGTACCGTTGTGCATGCAGGTGGTTCGTTCGTGACCATACTCCCGAACCTATGGCAGGACAATTTCCTGACCGCATCGATACCCTACGTCTTCAATCCGTTCTTTACCGCGGAGCCCGGCGTCTCAGTGCCGTTTCATAGCGCCTTTGTTCCTGAGCCCCTGCCCACCCCCTACGACGTTCAGGGCAATCCGATCTTCCCCAACGGAACCAGCAGCGACGCTCGTCCGAATACGGAGATGGACCTGCAGCGGTTTCAGGACGACGTGGCGGCGCTGACGCCCGGCCATCAGACGCAGCTGCCCGCCATCGTGGGCATTGTGCGAAACTTTCGCAACGGCCAGATCGGAAGTTACACGTTGGGCGTGGAGCATGATTTCCGGGACGTGAAGGCAAATGTGGCCTACGTCGCGACGGCGGGCATTCACCTGGCCAGCGCATTCTCACCCAATGGTTACACTGGCGCGGGCCCGTCGTTTGCGCCGTTTACGAAATTTGATTCCTCCGGTCACGCCATCGGCGGCTATGGCAACGAAAGCCTGATCACGAACGGCTCACATTCGTCATATCACTCGCTGCAGAGCAGCCTCACGAAGTCCTCGGCGCGGGCCGGTCTGGGGCTGCAGGCCAGTTACACCTACTCGAAGTCGATTGACGACACCAGCGCCGTGCTTGGCGGCCTGCTCGGAAATGCGGGTGTCATCCTGCAAACCCTGCCGCAGGATCCCCGGAATCCGCGGGCCGAAAAGGGACCTTCCACCTTCGACGTCGCCCACGTCTTCACCGTGAGCTGGATACAGGATCTGTGGCTGGAGCGGATCGGTTTCCTGCGGCCGCTGGGAAGGCGGCTCACGAGTGGATGGCAATTTCTCAACGTCACGACGCTGATGAGCGGGTCTCCCTTTACCGTGTTCTCGGGAGTGCAGCAGACCGGAGCGGGCGCGGGAGGAACCGACCGCCCCGACTTGGCGAGCATGCCGCATTTTTCCACCGGCGGCAAAGTGCGGGCCGACTATTTTGGCCGGGGCGCGGACAACGCCTCGTTTTTCTCCATTCCGCTTCACCTTCCCGGAGGAACGGGACCGAACCAGGGCCGCTTCGGCACCCTGGGCCGCAATACCTTCCGCGGGCCCGGTTTTCATGATTTCGACATCGCTCTGATCAAAGACACCCCGTTCGGCCGCCGGGGACGCGGTGAGCTGGGCACGGTCGAGTTCCGCGCCGAGTTTTTCAACATCTTCAACATCGTGAACTTTGGACTGCCTTCCAATGTCGTGCGCGGCAGCGGCTTTGGCCTTATCAGCAAAACCGCCGGAACATCGCGTCAGATTCAATTTTCGCTAAAGCTGCTCTTCTGAGACGGGCGGAGTGGTCATTATCCGGCGCAACCTTAGCGCATGAAAGCAATCACCTGGTAGGCCTTGGCGACGTTCAAGATCACGCTTTTCGGGAAGTTGGGATCGAACTGGTCGGCAAACTTGGTGATCAGGACTTGTGACACCCGCTTCTCAGCCTGCTCCTCGGTGGCTCCATCGGCGTAGGCCATCGCCGTCTGATTCATCAGTTCGGCGAAATATGCTTTCCAGAGCTCGAACTTCTGTTTGCCCTTCATCACGTCGCCATGGCCGCCGATGACCTGATCGAAGTCCAGCTTTTCAGCGGCATCCAGGGTTTCGATCCAGTCGTAGGGATAGCTGTCGCCCATGTAGGGAGTCCAGCCGTGCAGGGCGTCGCCGGTGACCAGCACTTTTTCTTTGGGAAGATAGACAAAAACATCGCCGTCGGTATGCGCCTTTCCCAGCCACAGAATCTCGACCACTCTCGAGCTGCGGTGAAGAATGAGGCTGCGGTCGAAGGTCATCGTCGGCAGGGTCACCTGCATGCTCTTCAGTTCGGCGAAGTAATCCTCCGCCTGGGCAAGATTCTTGCCGATCTGGTCCTTCTCTTTGGGGTCGGAGGCCTTTCCCAGATTGGCCTTCAGCTGCTCAATCTCCTGGGGCATGGTGAGGATCTCGTGCTTGACCCGCGGAATGCCGCGCCGCTCAATGCTGGCACGGGTGGCCTCTGACGAGATGATCTCGACGCCCTGCGGCCAGGAGCTCGGGTAAGCCTGGTTTCCCTGGTAGTGGTCATAATGAAAGTGGGTGTTCACCACAAACTTCACAGGCTTGTCGGTCATGCCCTTGATCTGCTGGATCAGGCCGCGTGCCGCCGAAGGTTTGGAATGGGTATCGACCACGAGCAAACCGTCGTCCAGAACTATGATGGCGGCGTTGCAGTTCACCTTGTACGCCGGTTTGGCAATGGCTGCATAGACGCCATCGGCCACGGGCTTGATGTCGAACAGATCATCCGCCGGGCAGGCGAGCGAACCCAGCAGAAAAACTGGCAACCACAAAAGGCTTTTCATCGAGCGTCCTCCGGTCAAGGTGGCTTTCTGCCAGCGCAGCCTACTACACGATGGGGAAAGCGTAAAGGAGCGCATCAAGGTGAGAGCGGCTGCCGGCGACACAGCCCCGACTATCGCCACGCCGCCAGAAGCCGCGACAATAGGCCACTTTCGAAGGAAGCGGATTGCTCTTCAGACCGTCCTTACTTCAGTTCGATGGCAGGCCGGGGACCTCCAGGACCGGCCGAATCTCGACCGTTCCTTTGCGGGCTCCAGGAATCCTTTCGGCAATTTCCATCGCCTCATCGAGATTGCGGGCGTCGACCAGAAAGTAGCCGCCCAGTTGTTCGCGGGTCTCGGCAAAAGGGCCGTCCGTCACCAGCCGCTTGCCCTGGCGAACCTGGAGGCTGGTCGCGGTAGAAACCGATTGCAACGGGTTGGCGCCCAGGTAGCGCCCCTCCGCGCTGAGCCGCTGCGCGAGTTGGGTGGATTCCTCATAACACGCCTGCCGTTCGGGCTCAGTCCAAGCCTTCTCGTCGGCGTAAATCAGCAACAGGTACTTCATGATTTCTACACCCCCGGTTCCGTGTCTCTTCTTCTTTAGTCGAACGGCGCGAAGCCAAATCGACACCCTGGCAGGACAAAATCTACAATCAGGCATGCCACCCGATGCCGCCCAGGCCGTTGAAGCAGTTTACCGCGCCGAGTGGGGTCGCATTGTCGCCGCTCTGATCAGCCTGGTAGGCGACTTCGACCTGGCGGAGGAATCCGCCCAGGAAGCCTTTGCGGTCGCGCTGGACCAATGGCGAACATCGGGTGTCCCGGAGTATCCCCGCGCCTGGATCATCCAGACCGCCCGTCACAAAGCCATTGACCGCATCCGCCGCAAGGCCCGATTCGAGGAAAAGCTTGAATCCTACGCCGTCTCCGGGCTGGTCCGCACGGTCGAGGAGCCGGATTACGACAGCAACGAGATTCCTGACGAGCGCCTGCGGCTGATCTTTACCTGCTGCCATCCGGCGCTCGCCCCGGAAGCCCAGGTGGCCCTGACGCTCCGCACCCTGTGCGGCCTCGAAACCGACGAGATTGCGCGCGCTTTTCTGGTGCCTCCTCCGACCATGGCGCAGCGGCTGGTCCGTGCCAAGCACAAGATTCGCGACGCCAGGATTCCCTACTCGGTGCCGGAGCCAGGCCAAATGACAGAGCGGCTGGAGGCGGTTCTGACCGTCATTTACCTGGTGTTCAACGAGGGTTACGCTGCCACTCGCGGCGGTCCCCTGGTGAGAACCGATCTCTGCGCGGAGGCCATCCGCCTCGGCCGCCTGCTGCGCCCCTTGATTCAGCCCACCCCCCCGGCGGACGCCGCCGCCCTTCCCGCCCTGATGTTGCTGCACGACGCCCGCCGCGACGCCCGGACCGACCAGGCCGGCGAGCTGGTGCTGCTGGAAGACCAGGATCGTAGCCTATGGAAGCGGGACCAGATTGCGGAAGCGCTGCCCATGATCGAAGACGCTTTCCGTGCCGGGCCGGGTCCGTACGCGGTGCAGGCCGCGATCGCCTCCCTCCATTGTCAGGCTGCGCAGGCCGCGGATACCGACTGGCCGCAGATCGTCCGTCTCTACGACCTGCTCGAACGCCTTCAGCCCTCTCCCGTCGTATCGTTGAATCGCGCGGTGGCGGTCGCCATGGTCGAGGGGCCGAAAGCGGGACTCGCGATCATCGATGCGGTCTCCTCCAGCAACCTGAACGGCTATCACCTGCTGCATGCGGCTCGCGCTGACCTCTTGCGCCGGCTGGGGAACGCGGCTGAAGCGGCCGAAAGCTACAAGCGCGCCCTGGCCCTGGTTACCAATGACAAGGAGCGCAGATTTCTCGAACGGCGCCTGGCAGAAGTCCAGCCTCCGGCGGCCTAGGCAAGATAGGGCTCGAGGGAGCCTCGCGGCACAACTATCCTAGGGTCGTCCCTCCTCCTCCGTTGGGTGCTGCGGCAGAACTCCAGGAGACTCAACCAGTGCAAGACTTTGCATCGCTCGACTGTGCGAGACCCATGCAAGTCAATGCAAATAAAGTAGGTGTTTTGGAATTATCCACCTGACAGACCAAAGAGGCAGTAGCTGGACTAGCGCACGTGAAGATGGCGGAGCCATATAAAAAAAGCCCGAGACTAGACCTGCAAAAGGAAAGTGACCTCAGGCCGACACCTCACAGCCGCTCGATTTCTTCCACCAGCTTGGCGATCCGCTGGAGCATCGCCTTCTTGGAATGTGCTAGTCCGACTCTGCGTCCGTGAGCGACTGTCATCCTCAACAGTGTCCTCGTTGTGCCGTTCTGAGAGCGCACTTGCCCCATCCTGTCGAGTTCCTCGAAGGTTGCCTGGTCTTGCTTGTGTCGCCGCATAATGGCCATGATTTCGTCATCCTCCCTCCCGCATAGTCCGACACCTACTTGGGTGCGTCAAGTGGATAATTCCGGGTAATTTTGGAAGGCGATCTGCCCCACAGATTTCCTGTCGTGAGCCGCGATGAAACTCTTCCCCTCTTAGGATTCCGAAAGACAAAAGGGCCGCGAAATGCGGATCCCGCCCTGCGGCATGGACGTAGGATCGTCTTCGGGAGAAGCTCTACATGCGGGTTACCTGGATCGGGCTCTATCTGCTGATGGTGCTGCAGGCGCCGGCGCAAAATCTACCGACAGCGCCGGCGCCGGGCAACGCGACCTCATCTTCATCTTCGCCTTTGCCAGGCCAGCACGTGTCTGTTTATGCGCAGGCCAGCCCGGCCAGGGCGCGGGTCTTCGACCGCAAGTTCCTGCTCCTGGCAGGTATGGCCAGCGCGGCCACTGTACTCGATGCGGTTAGCGCGTCTCATTGCATGTCCAAGTACGCCAGCTGCCAGGAAGCAAACCCGCTGCTCGGTTCTCACCCCTCGACGGCGAAACTTTACGGCGTCAGCCTCTCGCTGCTGGCCGGTCAAGTGGCAGCCAGCGCCTGGATGCGCCACGCGATGCCGAATCGCAAGCTGTGGATGATCCCGCCGGTGCTGGGAACTGCTGCACACGGATTAGCTGCGGCGCTCAACCTCAGGACTATGCATCAACTCAGTCAGCCATAATGGCCCATCTTGGCAAGCCTTGCTGACGACGGCGGGTCTCTTCGAAGGCGAGAGTCGAACTCCAACCGATGCGCCAGCCGGCGCGCCACCGAATTTCGCGTCTTCCCAAAGTGCCTGCTAAGTCTCTGATTCTCTGTGTCTCGGAGGAGTGTGAAGATGGCACTCTACCGCTGAGTTAAGCGCCCGTGGGTCTCAGCAGCGGTTAGTTTACTATTTCTAACAGA